>NZ_BAAGZJ010000026.1:0-89207 GCF_054778635.1 Nocardiopsis nanhaiensis | reverse complement strand
GGGGCCGGGGCGTGTGGCGGGGAGCTGGAACAAGCGTCCAGCTCCCCGTTACGAGGTTCCGAAAAAGCATAAAACGGGCACCACGGGCCGCTCTAGAGACAAGCAAGCAGCTTAAACGACAAGCTAGCCGAACACCCGGTCGAGGTAGTCGTTGCCGAACCGGCGGTGCGGGTCCACCCGGTCCCGCACCGCCAGCGCGTCGCCCCAGCGCGGGTAGACGCCCTCCAGGTAGGCGTGGTCGCGGGTGTGCAGCTTGCCCCAGTGCGGCCGTCCCCCCACGGAGGTGAAGACCGCCTCCAGATCGGCGAAGTAGGCCTCGTACGGCGTGCCCTTGTACATGTGCACCGCCACGTAGGCGGTCTCCCGCCCGTACGCGGTCGACAGCCACACGTCGTCGGCCGGGGCGAACCGCACCTCCACCGGGAAGCTCACCCGGTGGTCGCCGCGGTCCACGATCGAACGCACCTCCCGCAGCACGTCCACCAAGTGCTCGGCCGGGATGGCGTACTCCATCTCTACAAACCGGACATCGCGCACGGACGCGAACACCCGGTGCGAGACGTCGGTGTAGGAACGCGGCGACAGCGCCCGCGAACTGATCTGGTTCACCGCGGGGACCATCGACGGGAAACGGCGGCACACGCGGTTGATGCGGTCGAAGAGCGTGTTCGACAGGAAGTCGTCGTCCAGCCAGGTCTTGAACTTCGACAGCGGCGCGGCCGGACCCGTGGTGATGTTGTTGCGCTTGGTGTTGGTGTTCCCGGTGTGCGGGAACCAGAAGAACTCGAAGTGGTCGTTGCCCTCGCGCAGTTCCGGGAGCCGCTCCAGTACCTCGTTCAGGGCCATGGGCTCCTCCTGAGCGTGCAACAGGAAGGCGGGGCGCACAGCCATCGTCAGCGCTGTCACCACGCCGAACGCGCCCAGCCCCACGCGGGCGGCGTGGAACAGCTCCGGTTCCCGCTCGGCCGAGCACTCCACCACGGAGCCGTCCGCGAGCACCATCTCCATCGCCACTACCTGGCTTGCCAGGCCGCCCGCGTCCCGGCCGGTACCGTGAGTGCCCGTCTGCACCGCCCCGGAGACGGTCTGGACCGCGATGTCACCCATGTTGGCCAGCGCCACACCGTGGGCAGCCAGGGCGTCATTGAAGTCACACAGCGGCAGACCGGCCACGACCGTGGCCGTGCCCGCTTCAGGGTCGACCGAGCGCACGCCGCTCAGCGAGGTCGGGGAGAGGAGCAGGCCGTCGGTGACGGCCACGTCGGTGAAGGAGTGGCCCGAGCCGACCATGCGTACGCGCAGGTCCTCGGCGGCCGCGGAGGAGACGGCTGAGACGACCTCCGCGGTGCTGTTGGGGGTCGCCGTGCGGCGGGGATTGGCCTGGTGGGTGCCGGCCCAGGTGTGCCACAACACATCAGTCATGCGCTGACATTACCGACCAGTCACTTGTGGGACCAGGCCGGGGAGTGGTCCTGGTCACCGAAGGTACGAAAGTCCCACAACATGGGCCGGGGGTGGATCCATGAAGTCTCGGGGAACTGGTTTCATGAGTTCATGAGGCCTTACGACGCGTTTTTGCTGATCTCCTTCGGTGGCCCGGAGGGCGAGGACGAGGTCATCCCGTTCCTGGAGAACGTCACCCGCGGGCGCAACATCCCCCGCGAGCGGTTGGCGGAGGTCGGTGAGCACTACTTCCTCTTCGGTGGAGTGAGCCCGATCAACCAGCAGTGCCGGGACCTGCTCGCCGCCGTCACCGCCGACTTCGACGCCAACGGCGTCGACCTGCCGATCTACTGGGGCAACCGGTTCTGGGAACCGATGCTCACCGACACCCTCGCGAAGATGAAGGAGGACGGGGTCCGCCGTGTGCTGGCACTTCCCACCTCCGCCTACTGCAACTGGTCCAGCCGGACCGCTTACCACGAGGACATCGAGCGGGCCCTCGCGGACCTCGGTGACGATGCCCCCGAGGTGGAGCTGATCCGGCCCTTCTACGATCACCCCGGGTTCATCGACCCCCTGGTGGAGTACACCCAGGGCGCTCTGGACAAGCTCCCCGAGGACCAGCGTGCGGGTGTGCGCCTGCTGTTCTCCGCCCACTCCATCCCCACCGCCATGGCCGAGACCAGCGGCGGCCCGGGCCACGGCTTCGGCCCCGCGGGCGCCTACGGGGCACAGCTCGCCGAGGTGGCCCGCCTGGTGGTCGAGCGCCTCGACCGGGAGTACGCGTACGAGCTCGTCTACCAGAGCCGCAGCGGCCCGCCCAGCCAGCCCTGGCTGGAACCCGACGTCAACGACCGCATGGAGGAGCTGGCCGACGAGGGCGTGCCCGCCGTGGTGGTCATCCCGTACGGGTTCGTCTCCGACCACATGGAGGTCAAGTTCGACCTCGACGTCGAGGCCCGCGACAGCGCCGCGAAGCTCGGCCTCGGCTACGAGCGCGCGCTCAGCCCCGGCACCCACCCGGCGTTCGTGTCCATGGTGACGGAGCTGGTACACGAGTACACCGGAAAGGCCGAGGAGCGGCGGCTCACCCCCCTGCCGCGCTGCGCCGGGGGCGGCGGTCAGTGCTGTCAGCAGCGCTGACGCGCCGTGGTGCGTGTGACCGGGTGGGGCGGGAAGGTGCGGCCCGCCCGGCCGCGCGGGTTCCTGCCGTCCGGCTCCGCACGGCCGTGTGCGGAAAGCTTGGTCAACGCTGTTGACGCCTGCCTGACGTGGGCGGAAACAAGGTGATCACGGTCACCGTGCCCGATAGGGTCGGTTCTGATCACAAGTCGACGGTTGAGGAGAGTCTGTCTTGGTTCGTTCCTGGTATGAACTGCCGGAGTACGTCCGACTGCGCCGCGTGAACGGTTTGCGCCTGTCCCCGGACGGCACCCGTCTCGTCGCACCCGTGAGCGACATCGCCCCGGACGCCAAGTCCTTCCGCAGCGCCCTTTGGGAGATCGACACCGCACCCGAATCCGAAGGCGGTCGCTCCCCCCGGCGCCTGACCCGCTCCACCAAGGGCGAGGCCGGCGCCGAGTTCCTCCCCGACGGTTCGGTGCTCTTCAGCACCGGCCGCCCCGACCCCGAGGCCAAGGCCGAGGACAAGCCCAAAGCCGCACTCTGGCTCCTACCCGCGGACGGCGGCGAGGCCCGCCAGGTCGCCTCCAGGCCCGGCGGTATCGGCGCCTTCACGATCGCCCGCGATTCCGGCCTGGTCGCCTTCTCCGCGGCGGTCCTACCCGGCTCCGAGGACGACGAGGCCGACACCGAGGCCCGCAAGGCCCGTGAGGAGGCAGGAGTCACCGCGATCCTCCACGAGTCCCTGCCCGTCCGCTCCTGGGACCGGGACATCGGCCCGGACCACCCCCGGTACTTCACGGCCACCCCGCCCGAGAGTGACGACGCCCGCCTCGGCGACCCCAAGGACCTCACCCCCGACGCGGGCGTGGCCCTTCTAGGATCCTCTCCGGCACTGACCCCCGACGGCTCCACCCTGCTCACGGGGTGGGCGGTGCCCTCCTCCGGCGGGGCCCGCCGGGACGAGGTCGTCGCCGTCGACGTGGGCACCGGGAAACGCCGTACCGTCGCGGGCGGCCCCGACTCCGCGTTCGAGTTCGGCAGCCCTCTGGTCTCCCCGGACGGCGCCAAGGTCCTGACGTACGCCAACGACGAGGGAAGCTACGACGGCGAGCCCCGCAACGCCACGCTGTGGATCACCGACCTCGCCACCGGTGAGGGCCGCGACCTGATTCCCGAGCACGAACTCTGGCCGCGCGGCTTCGCCTGGTCGGCGGACTCCAGCACGGTCTTCCTCATCGCCGACGAGAACGGCCGCCGACCGGTCTTCCGCGTGGATGCGGCCACGGGTTCGCTCACCCGGATCACCGGGGACCACGGCGCCTACAGTGAGCTGAACCCGTCCCCCGACGGCCGCTTCGTCTACGCGCTGCGCGACGCCTGGGACGCCCCGCCAACCCCGGTGCGCTTGGACGCCGACGCCACCGACGGCCAGCCCACCTACCTGCGCACGCCCGGATCCGAGCTGACCATGCCGGGCACGCTCACCGAGATCGAGACGACCGCCGACGACGGCACCCGGATCCGGTCCTGGCTGGTGCTGCCCGAGGAGGCCTCCGCCGAGTCTCCCGCCCCGCTCATGCTGTGGGTGCACGGCGGCCCCTACATGAGTTTCAACGGGTGGTCCTGGCGCTGGAACCCGTGGCTGCTGGCCGCCCGCGGCTACGCCGTCCTGCTTCCGGACCCCGCGCTGTCCACCGGATACGGCCAGGACATGCTCCGCCGGGCCTGGGGCCAGTGGGGTCCGCGCACCCACGCCGACGTCATGGCGATCACCGACGCCGCCGAGGCCCGTGAGGACATCGACGCCGAGCACACCGCCATGATGGGCGGCTCCTTCGGCGGCTACATGGCCAACTGGATCGCCGGGCACACCGACCGGTTCAAGGCGATCGTCTCGCACGCCTCCCTGTGGCAGCTGGACGGGTTCAGCGGCACCACCGACTACCCGCCGGTGTGGGAGAGCGAGTTCGGCACCCCGCTGGCCCGGCCGGAGCGCTACCAGCTCAACTCGCCGCACCTGCACGCGGACAAGATCCGCACCCCGATGCTGGTCATCCACGGCGACAAGGACTACCGGGTGCCGATCGGCGAGGGCCTGCGGCTGTGGCGGGACCTCCTCCTCCACGAAGTCGAGGCCAAGTTCCTGTACTTCCCGGACGAGAACCACTGGATCCTGACGCCCGGCAACGCGCAGGTCTGGTACGAGACCATCTTCGCCTTCCTCGATCACCACGTCCACGGCAAGGAGTGGACCAAGCCCGAGCTGCTCTGAACCGTCTCCCCCGTCACCGCGAGAGAACCCCCCGGCATCCGTGCCGGGGGTCTTTCGCTGAGTGCCGGGACTGGAAGCAGAGCTGGAGGGCCCGGCGCATAGGGTTCGGGGCGGAAGCGTCCGGGCACGACCGCCCGGACGGCCACGAGCAGGAGGGCACCAGTGACCACCATCCAGTCCCCACCCGATCCCGAGAAGCTGCGGGACCTCGCCGTCGCCGTGGCGGCGGAGGCCGGCGAGCTCGCGGCGAAGGGGCAGGAGGGCATCACCGTCCTGGACACCAAGTCCAGTCCCACGGACGTCGTCACCGAGATGGACCGCGCCACCGAGGACCTGATCCGGGAACGGCTGCTCGCAGCCCGTCCCGGGGACGCGGTCCTCGGAGAGGAGGGCGGCGGCGTCGAGGGCTCCAGCGGGGTGCGCTGGGTGGTGGACCCCATCGACGGAACCGTCAACTACCTGTACGGGAGCCCTGACTGGGGCGTGGCCATCGGCGCGGAGATCGACGGTGTGGTCGTGGCCGCCGCGGTCCACCTGCCGGTCCACGGGAAGATGTTCGAGGCGGTCCTGGGCAGTGGGTCCCGGATCGACGGCCGCACCCTGCACGCACCGGAGGCGGTTCCGCTGGACCGGTCCCTGGTCGCCACCGGCTTCGGGTACCGCCCCGAACGCCGCCTCCAGCAGGCCAAGGTCCTAGCCGGGGTCGTCCCGTACATCCGGGACATCCGCAGGGGCGGATCGGCGGCGGTCGACATCACCGGCATGGCCACGGGGCGCTACAACGCCTACTACGAGCGTGGGCTCCACCTGTGGGACTGGGCAGCCCCGGGGCTGGTCGCCAGCGAGGCGGGCGTGCGCGTGGGCGGACTCCACGGGGGCCCGCCCACTAACGATCTGGTGATCGCGGCCCGTCCCGGACTCTACGAGGACCTCGACGCGCTCCTGGCGCCGCTGGGCGCCGACTCCGACGGCTGAGGCGCCGCCGGGGCAGGGCCGTCCAGAAGGGGCGCCCGGGCAGCGAAAACCCCGGACACCTGTGGTGTCCGGGGCACGAGAGAGGCGGGGTCGGACTCCCGGGGGTTGCCCGCCCCGCTTCGACGTTTGCCGTCCCAGATCCCCCTCGGGGGTCAGGGGCCGTATCGGCCGCTCCGGTCAGGAGTGGGCGTCGACGCCGTTGCGAGCCGCGATGCGGTACAGATCCTCGAGTTCAGACGCGTGGGTGTCCGCGAGGAAGTCGTCCCCGGCGGCCTGTGCCGACTCGAGCGACCGATAGGTCTCGTTGATACGGACCTTGATCGCCGCCATGAACTCGCCCATTGCACCTCTTCCCAGGGGTAGACACCGGGCATGACAGTGCACCGGTGTACATCTGAATTTGCGCACGCCTGTGCGTCCGCACGAATCGAAGCCGTCACGACCCTGTGACATGCGTGCCCGTCGCGGTCCGGGCAGGGGCCCGGTGTCCACGCGCGCACCTCCTACCTCTACCGCACTGTGATCCACGCCAAACCTAGGCCCCCGTACGAGTTTTCTCCGTGACGGTTTCGAGGAGGCGGGTCGCTTCCACAGGGCGAAAAGGGCCGTGTTAGCGGCGATGTGGGCGCCTGTTGACGGGGTGGCGGATCGCCTGGCCGACACGTCGGGCAAGCCCCGGGAAAGAGTGTTGTAGGACACATGTGGCGATCGGGCCCTGATGCTTACTCGTTTCTTATTCTTGATGTGTCAGATTTGAGATGTGCGGGGTTGAGCCGCCGCCGACGGTTGGGGGATTCGTCGGCGGCGGCCACCCCGTGCACAGGGGAGTTGAAGCTCCCGGCCCAGCGCCCGCTGCACAGCGGGGTTGAGGAGTAGCGTGGACCCTCCCGGGGTTCGCGGCGGGTTTACCGCCTCCTTACCTCGTTCGTGAGAGAACGGATGACGCGGCCGGGACCAAGAACGCCGCTGCCGGTGTGTTGGGGGATGCGCCGGCAGCGGCCCCCTTTTTTGTTTCCAGGTACCGACGCTCTAGAAGGACAATCCGTTGCGCGTACTCGTGGTCGAAGACGAACGGGTCCTGGCCGACACCGTGGCGGTTGGGCTGCGCCGGGAGTCCATGGCGGTGGACACCGTCTACGACGGGGACACCGCTCTGGAGTACACCGCGGTCAACGATTACGACGTGGTCGTGCTCGACCGGGACCTGCCGGGCACCCACGGCGACGATGTCGCCCGCACCCTGGTCAACGACAGCTACACCGGCCGAATCCTGATGCTCACCGCCTCCGACGGCGTCGAGGACAAGGTCGAGGGCCTCACCATCGGGGCGGACGACTACCTCGCCAAGCCCTTCGCCTTCCCCGAACTCATCGCCAGGGTCCACGCCCTGGGCCGCCGCTCGGCACCTCCGCTGCCGCCGGTGCTCGAACGCCACGGCATCACCCTCGACCCGGCCAACCACCAGGTCCGGCGCGAGGGCCGGGAGATCTCGCTCACCCCCAAGGAGTTCGCCGTGCTGCAGGTGCTCATGCGCGCCCAGGGCACCGTGGTCAGTGCGGAGGGCCTCCTGGAGAAGGCTTGGGACGAGAACGCCGACCCCTTCACCAACGTCGTCCGGGTCACCGTCATGACTCTGCGCAAGAAACTCGGTGATCCTCCGGTCGTCCAGACCGTTCCGGGGGCGGGGTACCGCCTGTGAGACCGGCGGAGCGCCCAGAACCAGGACAGGTCGAACCCACACGGCCGGGGGACACCGGCACCTGGCGCAGCCTGAACTCCGTCTCGCCGGCGGGGGAGCGGGCCGGGCACTCCGCCGCCCGCGCCACCGTCCACCGCTTCACCGACAACCTCAGCCTGCGCGCCCGCCTCACCCTGATCTACGGGATGCTCTTCTTCGCGGCGGGCTCCCTGTTGGTCCTGGTCAACTACCTGGTCGTCGCCGTCCTGCTCAACGCGCTCCTGACCGAGGAGAGCCCGGCGGAGCTGATCGAGAACAGCCACCACATCGAGCAGGTCCTCACGCACGTCACCCGGTTCTCCCTGCTCGCACTGTTCCTCGTGGGGTTGCTCGCCGTCGGCCTGGGGTACGCGGTGGCGGGCCGCGCGCTCTCGCCCCTGCACAAGATCACCCGCATCGCCCGAAGGCTCTCCGAGCGCTCCCTGCACGAGCGCATCGCCCTCTCCGGGCCCGACGACGAGATCCGCGAACTCGCCGACACCTTCGACGGCATGCTGGAGCGCCTCGACCGGGCCTTCGACGGGCAGCGCCGCTTCGTCGCCAACGCCTCGCACGAGCTGCGCACCCCTCTGGCGATCAACCGCACCCTCCTGGAGGTGGCCCTGAGCGCCCCTGACGTCTCAGCGGACCTCAAGAGCGTGGGAAACACCCTCCTGGAGACCAACGCCCGCCACGAGCGCCTCATCGACGGTCTGCTCTTCCTGGCCAAGAGCGACCGCGAACTCGAGGTCAACGCCAAGGTCGACTTGGGCGAGGTCGCCGGAACGGTGCTCAGTCAGCTGTCAGCGGACATCGAGCAGTCCGACCTGGCCCTCCGCCAGGACCTGCGCCCGGCCGCGGTCAAGGGTGACCCCGTCCTGTTGGAGCGCTTGGTCGCCAACCTCGTCGAGAACGCCCTCAAGTACAACGTCAAGGACGGCGAGATCACCGTGCGCAGCGGTATGTACGAGGGTATGCCGGCGGTCCAGGTGGAGAACTCCGGCAAGGTCATCCCGGCCTACGAGATCGAGGGGCTCTTCGAACCGTTCCGGCGCGCCTCGGGCGACCGGGTGGGCTCGGGGCGCAGCTCGGGTCTGGGCCTGTCCATCGTTCGTTCGGTGGTGCGCGCCCATGACGGCGTGGTGACCGCCTGGCCGCGTGCCGGCGGCGGTCTGGTCGTCACGGTGTGCCTGCCGGTGCCCCCCGGACAGCCCGGTGACGGTACCGATCGCCGCTAACGGAGGGGCCCGAGCTGCGCATGGTGGCGCTTCGTGGTATCTATACGTGTCCGAAGACACGCCTACCCCTGTCACGAGCGCCGACTCGGGGTGGGTATGCTTCCCCGGGCGTGGACACGGAGGGAATCCCTCCTGACGTGGGCATGTCCGGGTTTTCGCCCGTACTCGGGGGAGTGCTCCAGGCTTGTCCGGCATGTGGGAGCAACGTGTTTTCAGGTCTACGAGACACCTGACGTTGGGTAGTACAGAGAGAACGACCGCCGAGGGGCCGACAACGTTGGCCGCCTCCGGTCACAATCTCGTGAATGTGCTGCTGACCTGTGGACAGTGACCCGGGAGGGGGCACAGTCCAGCGACATCGGGAAAAACTCATCGGCCGAATCGGGCACAACGAAGGTCTCTCAAGCGTTACACCCGCGCGACGAGGCACTAAACGAGGGGGATGGAGTTAGCAGAGATGGCCACCGACTACGACAGCCCGCGCAAGACTGACGAGGACATCAACGAGGACAGCCTCCAGGAGCTGCAGGCGCGGCGCGTGGACAAGGGCACCGGCACCATTGACGTCGACCCCGACGAGGTGGCCGAGGGCATGGAACTGCCCGGTGCCGACCTGTCCGGCGAGGAGCTCGCGGTGCGCGTGCTTCCCCGACAGGCTGACGAGTTCACCTGCTCGAGCTGCTTCCTGGTGCACCACCGCAGTCAGCTCGCCCAGCAGCGCGCCGGTCAGCTGGTCTGCAAGGAGTGCGTCTGAGACTGGCGGCAGGCGGGTCCGTGCGCCGCTCTCCGCAGTCTGTGAGGACGGTGAGGGGTGCCGGACAGGTTATGTTCGACCTTCGGTGACGACCGATGGGAACCAGAGCCGCGATCCGATGCGTCCCCTTCGGGGGCGCATCGCGCGTCTTTCCCCACCACCGCCGCGACCTTGAGCACCCCCGGCGCTGCCGACCCCGTGACTGCGGGGCCCGCACGGCGGCGCGCACGGGATCTCAGACCGAACGTGAGGACCGTGGGACGCGACGGCGGACGGCCGACCACACGCGAGCCTGACCCCTCGTGTGGTGAGCCGTCCACCGTCGCCGCGGTGCGCACCGGCGGAGCGTCCGCTCAGACCTCCAGGTCGCGCCCACCGGAGCCGACCATCTGCTTGCGGGCGGCACGCACGGCCAGCACACGGGCCACCTCGACACCCACACCGGCCACTACGGCCCAGCTGAGGGCGCGCCCCAAGCTGACGTCGGGGGACTCCAGGTCCGTCGGCGGCTCCTCACCGGTCGCACGCGTCCACGCGAAGGTCAGTGCCTTGCGAGTGACGAACTCCGCCGCGAATCCCGCTGCGAGGCCGATCACGGCCGGGGCGAGTTCACCGTCCTTCTTAGCCATGTGAATCGTTCACCGTTCCCTTGTGCGTACGATGGTGCGCGAGGGCGCGCACCGTCTGCATGGGAATCCTTTCACGGTGGCCGGACCTTCGCAGCGGTGGCCGCGGCGGGATCGACGCGGGTTTCCCCTGACGGGGTGGAAAAGCGGGAGCGACCAGGGTCCTGGGAGGACTAACATTGCCCCCATGACCAACCGCTCTCATTCCTTCCGCATGCCCGACAAGCCTTCGCTGGACGGTATCGAGGCGAAGTGGGTCGACGTATGGGATGAGTCCGGCGTCTACCACTTCGATCGCACCCGTAGCCGCGAAGACGTCTTCTCGATCGACACCCCGCCGCCCACGGTCTCGGGTTCCCTGCACATCGGCCACGTGTTCTCCTACACGCACACCGACACCGTCGCGCGTTTCCAGCGGATGAACGGCAAGGCCGTCTTCTACCCCATGGGCTGGGACGACAACGGCCTGCCCACGGAGCGCCGCGTCCAGAACTACTACGGTGTCCGCTGCGACCCCGCGGTCCCCTACGACCCGGACTTCCAGCCGCCGGAGAAGCCGAACCCCAAGCGTCAGGTCCCTGTCTCCCGGCGCAACTTCATCGAGCTGTGCGACATCCTCACGGTCGAGGACGAGAAGGTTTTCGAGGCCACCTGGCGCCGTCTGGGGCTGAGTGTCGACTGGCGGCACACCTACGCCACCATCGATGACAACTCCCGCGCCGCCGCCCAGCGCGCTTTCCTGCGAAACCTGGCGCGCGGTGAGGCCTACATGTCGGAGGCGCCCACCCTGTGGGACGTCACCTTCCGCACCGCCGTCGCCCAGGCCGAGCTGGAGGACCGGGAACGCCCCAGCGCCTACCACAAGGTCGCCTTCCACAAGCAGGACGGCACCTCGGTCCACATCGAGACCACCCGTCCCGAGCTGCTGGCCGCCTGCGTCGCCCTGGTCGCCCACCCCGACGACGAGCGCTACCAGGACCTGTTCGGCACCACCGTGACCACCCCGGTCTTCGGCGTCGAGGTCCCGGTCCACCCGCACCGCCTCGCCGACCCCGAGAAGGGGTCCGGCATCGCGATGATCTGTACGTTCGGCGACACCAACGACGTCACCTGGTGGCGCGAGCTGCAGCTGGAGACCCGGCCGATCATCGGCTGGGACGGCCGCGTCATCGCCGAACCGCCCAAGGGCCTCGACTCCGAGGCCGCCCGCGAGGCCTACGCCACGCTGGCCGGGGCCACCGTCCACACCGCCCGCGAGCGCACCGTCGAGCTCCTCAAGGAGAGCGGCGACCTGGTCGGCGATCCCACGCCCATCACCCACCCGGTGAAGTTCTACGAGAAGGGTGACAAGCCCCTCGAGATCGTCACCACCCGCCAGTGGTACATCCGCAACGGCGGCCGGGACGAGGACATCCGCGACCAGCTCATCGAGCGCGGCCGTGAGCTCACCTGGCACCCCGAGCACATGCGCCAGCGGTACGAGAACTGGGTCGGGGGCCTCAACGGTGACTGGCTGATCAGCCGCCAGCGCTTCTTCGGCGTCCCGTTCCCCGTCTGGTATCCGCTGGACGCCGAAGGGAACCCGAACTACGACGAGCCGCTGCTGCCCGCCGAGGACCAGCTGCCCGTCGACCCCAGTTCGCAGGCGCCCGCCGGGTACACCGAGGAGCAGCGCGGCCAGGCCGGCGGTTTCGCGGGCGACCCGGACGTTATGGACACGTGGGCGACCTCCTCGCTGTCCCCGCAGATCGCGTCCGGGTGGGAACGCGACCAGGACCTGTTCGAACGGGTCTTCCCCATGGACTTCCGTCCGCAGGGCCAGGACATCATCCGCACCTGGCTGTTCTCCACCGTGGTCCGCGCCCACTTCGAGAACAACAGCCTGCCGTGGAGCACCACCGGAATCTCCGGCTGGATCCTGGACCCGGACCGCAAGAAGATGTCCAAGTCCAAGGGCAACGTCGTCACCCCGGTGGCGCTGCTGGAGAAGTACAGCTCCGACGCGGTCCGGTACTGGGCGGCCAGCGGCCGTCTGGGCACGGACACCGCCATGGACGAGGGCCAGATGAAGATCGGCCGTCGGCTGTCGATCAAGATCCTCAACGCCAGCAAGTTCGTCATGTCCGTCGCTGGTGAGAACGCCAACAGCGACGTTGCGCAGGTCACCGAACCCCTGGACCGGGCGATGCTGGCCGCGTTGGCCGACGTCGTCGAGGACGCCACCGCCGCGTTCGCCGCCTACGACCACACCCGGGCCATGGAGCGCACCGAGCGCTTCTTCTGGGACTTCTGTGACGACTACCTGGAGCTGGTCAAGACCCGCGCCTACGACACAGAGTCCGCTGAGGGGGCCTCGGCCCGTGCGGCGCTGCTCATCGCCCTGGGCGCACTGCACAAGCTGTTCGCCCCGTTCGTCCCCTTCGTCACGGAGGAGGTCTGGAGCTGGTGGCAGGACGGTTCGGTGCACGCCCAGGCCTGGCCCGACAGCGCCGAGTACCGTGCCGCCGCCTCCGACGGTGACCCGGTCGTCCTGGCCGCCACCGCTGAGGTCCTACGAGCGGTCCGCAAGGCCAAGTCCGAGGCCAAGCTGTCCATGCGTGCCGAGGTCGAGCACGTCAAGGTGTCCGGCAAGCAGGCCGGGGCCGCTCGCGCGGCCTCCGGAGACATCGCCGCCGCCGGCCGCGCCGCCGGGATCGACTTCGAGGCCACCGACGACGGCGAGCTCGCCGTCGAGGTGACGCTGCCGGAGCCGACCGAGTCCGCCGAGTAACACGGCCGGAAGGCACCGCCGAGTAGTACCGACGTCCACGGGGCGGGTCCGGGTTCGTCCGGGCTCGCCCCGTGGACGTTGCGGGTGCACACCGACCGACCGCGGGACCCGCTCCGGTCCCACGGGCACGCTGCGCACCAAGGCAGCGCCCCGGGACCGATAGGCTCGGCGAATGTGAGTACCTCATCCCTGGAAGGCGGACGGATCCCGGTCACGGTCCGCCGCCTCGATCCCGGCCTCCCCGTGCCCGAGTACGCGCACCCGGGTGATGCGGGGGCGGACCTGTACACCGCCACCGACGTCGTCCTCGCTCCCGGTGAGCGCGCCACCGTCCCCACCGGCTTGGCCATCGCCCTGCCCGAGGGGTACGCGGCCTTCGTACACCCCCGCTCCGGACTGGCGGCCAGGCACGGGGTCACCGTGGTCAACGCCCCGGGCACGGTCGACGCCGGATACCGGGGCGAGATCAGGGTGACCTTGCTCAACACCGACACCGACGCCCCGGTCAAGCTCGCGCGGGGCGACAGGATCGCGCAGATGGTGATCCAGCGTGTGGAGCGGGCGGAGTTCGTCGAGGCGGACACGCTGCCCGAAACGCCGCGTGGTGAGGGTGGTTTCGGTTCGACCGGGGGCCACACCGCGTAGCGGTGGCCATCCCCCGACCCCCCGGTGTGATTCCGGGACCTACGGAAGAAGCGGAGAGGTGAAGGCGTGTTTGGACGCCGCCGCAAGAAGCGGGACAAAGAGACCGAGAGAGCCGCGGAGACGGAGGCTCAGCCGACGCGGCAGGGTGCCGCGGGCGCGGTCTCGTTCGGCAATGAGATCGAGCCTGAGCGTGCCCCTGAACAGCCCGCCAAGGACGCGGACCAGTACCGGCTGACCGGCCCGTGGGACTCCGGTGAGGACGTCCCTGAGGCCGAACGGATGGATCTGGGCAGCATGCTCCTGCCGATGCAGCAGGGCACCGAGATCCAGGTGAACGTGGCCCAGGACAAGCAGAACAAGCAGAAGATCATCGGGGTCACCTTGGTGCGCGGCAAGACCGCGTTGCAGGTGCAGCCCTTCGCCGCGCCCAAGTCCTCCGGGCTCTGGGACGAGATGCGTGACGAACTGCGCGAGCAGGTCACCTCCCAGGGCGGCAAGGTCGAGGACCACGAGGGCACCTTCGGCCCCGAACTCCAGGCGCTCATCCCGATCAAGGGCAAGAAGACGGAGGACGGCAAGCAGCTGGGGCAGCGCGTGCGCTTCATCGGCGTCGACGGTCCCCGCTGGGTGCTGCGCGGTGTGATCCGCGGCGAGGGCGCCTCCAAGCCGGAGATGATGGCCGAGGCGGAGCAGCTCTTCGCCAACATCGTGGTGGTGCGCGGCGACGAGCCGGCGCCGCCCAGCGAGCTGCTGCAGATCACGGTACCCAAGAAGATCCAGGAACAGATGGACGAGGCCGCCAAGCAGCGCAAGGCGCAGCAGGCCGCCCAGAGCGGCAACGCGGGCAGCTCGCCCAATGGTTCTTCGGAAGGCCCTGCCAGCGGTTCCTGATGCGACTCGGCCTGTGGACAACCGTGTCCCGGGGGCGCGGTTCCGTACTGTGTGTTCTATGGAACAGACAACGCAGAACAGCGCCCCCCGGCCGCTCCCCGAGGACTGGAACCGGGCCCTGGCGGTGGTGGCCCACCCCGACGACCTGGAGTTCGGCACCTCTTCGGCGCTCAACCGGTGGACCGGCCAGGGCAAGGACGTGGTCGAACTCCTGGTGACCAAGGGCGAGGCCGGGATCGACTCGCTCGACCCCGGAGCCTCCGGCCCTCTGCGAATGGCCGAACAACACGCCTCGGCTACCGCCGTCGGCGCTGCCACGGTCGAGTTCCTGGACTTCCCCGACGGGACTCTGGAGTACGGGCTGCCCCTGCGCCGCGCCCTGGCCGGTGCGATCAGGAAGCACAGACCCGACGTCATCGTCTCCATCAACTTTCGCGACCACTTCGCCGGGGTGGCAGGGTTCAACCACGCCGACCACCGGGTGCTGGGCCCCGCCTTGCTGGACGCGGTCCGGGACGCCGCCAACCGCTGGGTGTTCACCGAGCAGCTGGTGGAGGGCCAGGAACCGTGGTCGGGCGTGCGCTTCGTGGCCTTCGGTGCTGCGCCGGACCCCACCCACTACGTGGAGCTGAGCGAGGAGGACCTGGCGGCGGGTATCGCCTCCCTGGACGCGCACGAGGTGTACCTGGCCAACCTGGACGGCTTCGACCAGAGGAGCTTCCTGCGGGAGGGCGCGGAAAGTTCCGGCGCGGAGGCGGGGGTGCCGCTGGCCACCTCCTTCGAGGTCTTCGGGACATGAGTTCCGGGTTTCTCGGCGGACCCGGTGGAAAGGCCGCATGACGCAAGGGCGTAGGACTCAGAGGAGGGGCTGGCTCCGGTACCTGCTGTGGGCGGTCGCGGGTGTGCTCGTGGTGCTCGTCATCGCGGCGGTGGCCTTCGTGGCCTGGGGACTCAACGCCTACCGTGCCGAACCGGATCCGCTGGCGAGGGCCGCCGCCGACCCGGCCGTCAACGTGGAGCGGGGCGACGACGCCGTGGTGATCACACCCGCGGAGGAGGCGTCGGGCACCGGGGTGGTCTTCTACCCGGGGGCGCGGGTGGAAGCCGACGCCTACGTGGCCAGCTGGGCGCCGGTGGTGGGCGCCACCGGGGTCACGGTGGTCCTGCCGGACCTTCGGCTCAACCTCGCGGTGCTCGACGTCGACCGTGCCGACAGCGCGGTGGAGGAGGCCCCGGAGGTCTCTGAGTGGTACCTGGGCGGGCACTCCATGGGCGGGGCCATGTCCGCACTCCACCTGGGTGATGACGATGCTGAGGACCGGTGGAAGGGGCTCATCCTGTGGGCGTCCTACGCGACGGAGGACGCGGGGCTCGCCGACCGGGACGACCTGAGGGTGCTGTCGGTCTCCGGTGACCTGGACCCGCTCGTCGCCCCGGACGACGTCGAGGTGTGGCGGGTGAACCTGCCGACCGACGCCGCGGTGGTGGCGGTCGAGGGTATGAACCACTCCCAGTTCGGGGCCTACGGCGAGCAGCCCAGCGACAACGAACCGGAACTGACCGACGAACAGGCCCACGAGGCCCTGGCCGAGGCCACCAGCGCCTTTCTGGCTCCCGACTGAGGAGTGTGCCCGGCAAGGGCACCCGGCTACAACGGCCTAGGCGGGGCCGGGGTCCTCGGGGTCGAGGACCCGCCCCATGAACAGGACGGCCTCGTGGCGGCGCAGCACGAACACGAACGGCCGGTCCACCGCGAAGTCCTTCGCCTTGGGCGGGAAGGCGGCCGACATGACCATCACGGCCGCGGTGGCAGCGGCCCCCTCGGCGCCCTTCTCGTCCACGGTCAGTACGGCCTGGTGAACGATGGCGTCCACCTTGAGCGGCTCGGGGCTGATCCCGGAGAAGTCGGCCTGGTCGGTGGCCAGGTCGCGCACGCGCGCCGGTGAGTCCGCCATCGGTTCGAGCAGCTCCGCCTTGGCGCTCACCGCGAACCGGGGCAGGGCGAGGCTCACCTGCTCGTCGCGGCGGTTCTCGTAGAGCCCGGACAGCGCCTCGTGATCCAGGTGCGGCAGGGCGGAGCGTTCGGCGCGAGAGCCTTGCCGCACGATGACGTCCAGGGTGAGACCGTGGTCGCCCGACAAGCTCACCATCCGCCAGCCGGAGTGCTCGGAGCAGGTCATCCGGCCGGTGCGGTGCATGGTGGGGACCCGGTGGGTTCCGGACGGGGCGTGGAAGGGGCGGTCCCTGGTCTGTGCGGCCTCGAACGGATCACGCCACGCCAGCTTCACCCAGAGCGCGTTGACCAGCAGCATCCGCACGTCCGGGTGGACGGTCCCGGGGGAGAGGAGTTCGGGGATCAGAGCGCGGGTGACCTGGGAGACCCGGTCGTTGACCTTCCTCCGCACGCCTTCGGCGTCCCCTCGGAAGTCGACCTGGTCCACTTCGGCGTTGGCCTGGCCCCTGACCAGCTCCTCGAACTCCGCGCGCAGGGGCAGGTCCGCGGGAACGTACAGGCCGTTGAGGGTGCCCAGGTCGAGCCCGTCCTCGGCCTCCACCGCGCTGTTCAGGGCGGCGAGATGGCCGTCCAAGCCGCCGCGGACCGGTGCCACCAGGTCCGTCAGCTCCCGCCGGGTGCGGCCCCCGGCCCCGGCGGTCAGCAGCCCCAGAACGGTCCCGGCAGAGTAGGGCGACCACACGTGCGAGGCCCCGTCAACCCGCAGCTCCCGGTCCAGGCCGAGCGCGAAACGGGTGTGCTCTTCCTCCGGTACGTCCCGTCGGGTGGTCTTCAACCGTGACTCCTCACGAAAGCGGGCGGGCCGCCAGCGTACGGAAGGTCCGGGCCCCGGCGCCAGCACCCCGGCCACCGTTCGCCCGTACCCGTCCAGCAGTGGGCCGGGGAGGTGCTCGGGGGTTCCGGGGCGAGCGGGGGTACCGGGAGTGAGAAGGCGCACGCACCAAAGCGTGGTGAAGCGGGACAAGGCGGTACGGGCGGCCCCCCGTAGATCCCGCGGACCGCCCGCTGCTTGTGACAGGTGGCATAGGCTGGGGCATCATGGCTGGCGGCCGCACGGCCGACCAGTGATATGCGGACGCGGGAGCGGGATGACTGAGCAGCGAGGGGCCTCCGACGAGGCGGCCCAGGCCGACGACCGGACGGGCGCCCCCGTTGTCACCGAGGGAACGGTCGAGGCACTGATCCGGACCAAGCTCGCTGAGGCCCTGGGCGGTAAGCGCGGCATGGTCGAGGCGGCCGTCCCGACCCTGGCCTTCACGGTCTCCTACATCATCACCTCCGATCTGCGGATGTCGATCATGCTCGGCGTGGGCGGGGCCCTGCTGTTGGGCGTGATCCGGCTCGTCCAGCGCAGCTCGGTGCAGTACGTCCTGACCAGCCTCTTCGGCATCGGTATCGCCGCGGTCTTCGCGATGCGCAGCGGCAATGCCGAGGACGCCTTCCTGCCGGGCATCATCTACAACGCCGTATACGCGGTGGTGCTGAGTATCTCCGTGCTGGTGCGCTGGCCGGCGATCGGCCTGATGATCGGCCCGTTCATCGGGCACCGGGAGGACTTCACTTCCTGGCGCAGCAACCCTGCCGTGGTCTCCCTGGCTTCCAAGCTGACCTGGCTGATGGTGGTGCCGTGCGTCATCCGGGTTCTCGTGCAGTACCCGCTCTGGCTCGCCGAGACCAACGACTGGGCCAACACCTTCGCGCTGCTGGGCCTGTCCAAGGTCGCCATGGGCTGGCCGCTCCAGGTGGCCGCCTTCGCAGCGATGGTGTGGGTGCTGGCCCGCGGCCGCACCCCCCTGGGAGAGGAGCACACCCTGGCCGGGTCCGCGGTCCGCGCCGACAGCGGTGACCGGGCCGAGGGGCGCTAGCGGCGGCGCGCCGAGGCACGCAAGCGGCACCGGTGGGCGCTGCTCGCCCCGGCATTCCAGGCTGGCATGGAGCGCCGTCCGTTACCCCGGTCCCCTCTGTCTAACGCTCAGATCCGCACAGCCAGCCTGTCAGGCCTGTTCTGCGGGGTCGGCCTCGTCCACCGGGCCCAACAGCTCCTCCAGCGGGCTCAGAGCGTCGGATTCGGCGAGGAACACCACGGTGTCGCCCACCGAGAGGGTCCGCTCAGGATCGGGCGGGCGCACTCCGCCCGGGCCGAGTACGGCCACCAGGGCCACACCTTCGGGGAGCGCGGCGGTCAGGTCGTGTTCCCGTTCTCCGGCGAACGGGCTCGCCGCGTGCAGAACCGACTCCGCGATCTCCGCGCCCGGAAGCGGTGGGAGGGTGCCTTCCTCCGGCTGGTCCTCGTCTTCGGGGACGCCTTCGACCAGGTCCGCGATCAGGCGGGGCGGGGAGACCGCGAGGTCCACGCCCCAGGAGTCGTTGAACAGCCACTCGTTGTCCGGGTCGTTGATGCGGGCGATCACCCGGTCGACCCCGAACTCGGTCTTGGCCAGCAGGGACACGACGAGGTTCACCTTGTCGTCGCTGCTGGCGGCGATGACCACGTCGAAGTCGCCCAACCTGGCGTCCTCCAATGTGGCCAGTTCACAGGCGTCGGCCAGGAGCCACTCGACCTGGGGTAGGTCGTCGACGCCGATCGCCCGGGTGTCCCGGTCGATCAGCAGGACGTCGTGTCCGCTTCCTGCCAGCTCCGTGGCGATGGAGCGGCCCACGCTCCCGGCTCCCGCGATGGCGATCCGCATCTCACCCACGCCCCGTTCCGTCGTCGTGCGGCCCGGACAGCCGCTTGACCAGGTCGTCTATCTCCCGGCTGTGCGCCACCACGTGCAGTACGTCGCCCTCTGCCAGGGTCTCCCCTGAGCGGGCGAGCACGATACGGCCCTGCCGGACCACGTACACGACACGCAGCGCGGCGTGCTCCTCTTGGGCGGCCTCCTCCAAGGCGGCGACGGTCTCGCCCACCCAGCCGTCCGGAGGGGGCAGTTCGTTCATGGCCAGGGTGCCCGAGGCGTCCTGCCATTCGGGGGCCGCGGTGAGCTGCCCGTCACCGGGCACGACGCGGCGCAGGATGGCGTCCGCGGTCCAGCGCACGGTCGCCACGGTGGGGATTCCCAGGCGCTGGTAGACCTCGGCGCGGCGGGGGTCGTAGATCCGCGCCACCACGTTCTCCACCCCGAACGCCTCCCGGGCCACCCGGGCCGCGATGATGTTGGAGTTGTCGCCGTTGCTGACCGCCGCGAAGGCCGCCGCGCGGTCGATCCCCGCGTTGAGCAGGACCTCCCGGTCGTGGCCGACGCCGCGGACCGCGTGTTTGGCCACACTGGTGCGCAGCCGCCGGAACGCCTCGGGGTCCTGGTCGATCACCGCCACCGTGTGTCCCAAGTCCACCAGCGTGTGCGCCAGTGTGGAACCCACACGGCCGCACCCCATGATCACGATGTGCACCTCGTACGCACTCCCGTCGAGATAGCCGTCCGCCCGGGAGCACGGAGTCGCCTCGCGTGCCCCGTCGGTTACACCCTTGCACACATCGGTCGCACGTGCGCGTTCACCCCGGCCGACGGTGCTCGGACCAGTACGGGCGGTGTCCCAAGGCCGGTAGATTGGGGCCGGTTGGTGGCTGAGCAGGGTCACCCGGACACGACCCGACCACCTAAGGACACCGCCATGACCCGTGTGGGTACCGAGCTCGAATTGACCGTGGACGACGTCGCCCACGGAGGATGGTGCGTGGGGCGCCACGACGACCAGGTCGTCTTCGTCCGGCACGCGCTCCCAGGAGAGCGGGTGCGGGTCCGGATCACCGAGCGAACCACCCGTTTCCTGCGCGGTGAGGCCGTCGAGGTCCTCACCTCCTCCCCGGACCGGGTCGAGGCCCCCTGTAAGTTCGCGGGCCCCGGAATGTGCGGCGGCTGCGACTGGCAGCACGCCTCCCTGGAATCCCAGCGCCGGATGAAGGGGCAGGTCGTCGCCGACCAGCTGAGCCGTATCGCGGGCCTCGACTGGGACGTAAGGGTCGAGGAGCTTCCCGGCACCCCCGACGGCCTGGGCTGGCGCACACGGGTGCGCTTCGCCGTGGACGAGGAGGGGCACGCCGGTCTGCACCGCCACCGTTCCCACGACATCGAGCCGGTCGACGAGTGCCTGATCGCGCACCCCGGCGTCAGCGAGCTCGGCGTCACCGACGTCACCTGGGAGGGCGTCAAGGACGTCGAGGCCGTCGCCTCCACCACTCGTGCCGACCGCGCCATCGTGGTCACCCCCACGACCGCGAAGCTGGGGGCCCTGCCGGAGCTCAAGGCCTCAAGCGCGGTTCTGCGCCGGTTCAAGGGCGGCCGGGTGCAGTCCGTGCGCGGCCGCAAGGGTGTGCGTGAGGACGTGGCCGGACGCGAGTACCGAGTCGGCGCGGGCGGATTCTGGCAGGTCCACCCGGCCGCGGGGGAGACCCTGAGCGCGGCGGTCCTGGAGGGGCTGGAGCCCAAGCCCGGCGAGACCGCCCTGGACCTGTACTGCGGTGCGGGACTGTTCACCGCCGCGCTCGGCGAGGCCGTGGGCGATGAGGGGCGCGTGATGGGCGTGGAGAACGGCGAGCACGCGGTGCGCGACGCCCAGTACAACGTGAAGGACCTCCCTCAGGTGCGCGTCGAGCGCGCCGACGTGGTCAAGCAGATGCGCGAGTGGGCCGACGTGCGTGCCGACGTCGTGGTCCTGGACCCGCCGCGCGCGGGCGCCGGTACCGAGGTCGTCCGCAAGGTGGCGGGCATGAAGCCCCGCAAGGTCGCCTACGTCTCCTGCGACCCCGCGACGCTCGCCCGCGACCTCGCCGAGTTCGACCGCTCCGGCTACCGACTGGTGGGGCTGCGCGCCTTCGACGCCTTTCCCATGACCCACCACGTGGAGTGCCTGGCGACCCTGGAGCCGGTCAAGCTGGCCCGCCGCCACCGCGAGGACGAGGAGTCCTAGAACCCGGCGGAGGCCGGGACCGCTCCAAGCGGAGCGGTCCCGGCCCCTCTACACACGGGCTGCGGTCACAGGACCGAGCACTGCCCTGAGGCGGCGCCGGTGATGTCGTTGACCGCGCCGAAGTCGGCGGCGTCCCCGCTGTTCCCGGAACAGGAGACGGAGCCTCGGAGGCTGTTGCCCGCCAGCACAGGGCCGTAGCCCGCCGCGTCACCGGTCCAACTCTCGGCCGGGACCTGGGTGTTGTCGTCCAGCGTCAGCGAACCGGAGAACTCCGACCCGAGGAGCGCCACCTCGGCAGTGGTGCCGGTGATCGACACGGCGCCGCGCACTTCGGTGTCGGCGAGCCGGACGGTGTCGGCCCCGGAAGCGGACAGCCCGCCCCGCAGGGTGCCGCCCTCGACCAGGAGCGCGGCGTCCTCGGCGACGGTGACCTGTCCCCGCACGTCCGCGTCGTCCAGGCAGACGACGCCCTCCTCGACGTTCAGCCCGCCGGTGACCGTCCCCGTGACCGTCTCCGTGCACTCCAGCTCGGTACCCGGGACGACCGTCGCCTGGAAGGAGTCAGGGGCACCGGTGTTGCCCGCGGCGTCGATCGCCCGGTGCTCCACGGTGTGCGTGCCCCAGCCCGGCTCGTGCTCGTCGACCTCGAACACGGCCTTGGACAGGCCGCCTTCGCCGAGGCTCCCGTAGACGAGGTCGTCCACGTTGATCCCGTCGGGGGTGAACCGGAACGGGGCTTCGGAGTCCTCGGGCCAGCCGTAGTAGTGGTGCCAGCCGGCGCCGTTGAGTCGGAACTCGCCGACGACGTGTCCGTCGCCGTCGTCCTCGGGGGTGAGGCGCATCGAGAACTCGTTGAGGTAGAGGTGGTGCTCGTCGTCCTGCGCGGTGGCAGCGTGCTCGGAGAGCTCGCGCGGTGCCTCCGGAGCGGTGGCGTCCACGTCCCAGGTGATGGTGGACGAGGCCCCGTCCGACTCCTCGGGGTCGGTGACGGTAGCGGACAGCACGTGGTCGCCTTCGTCCAGGTCGAGTGAGCCCAGGTCGAGGGTGCGTCCGTCGGTGGAGGTGGACACGGTCTCGCCGTCCAGAGTCCAGGTCACGTCGAGTACCCGGTCGGTGGGCCGGGCGGTCTCGGCGTAGACGACCTCGTCGGCGCCGACGGCGCGCTCGGTGTCGCGGTACCTGGTGAACTCCGCCTCGGCGGAGGCGGGCTCCTGGGGTTCCCCGACGGTCCACGTCCGGGTCTGGGTCATGGCCCCGGACTCGCGGATGGCCGGGTCACGCACGAAGTCGGTGGGGTCCTGCGCCCGCACGCTCACCTCGGCGCCCTCCGCCAAGTCCATACCGGACAGCTCCAGGCTGCGCGAGCCGTCGGCTTCGGGTACTTCCTCGCCGTCGACCGTCCACGTGTAGTCCAGCTCGTGGTAGACGGGGTGGGGGCCCTCGATCCATACGACGTCTTCGGGCCCCACCTCGCCCTCGGGGGTGGACGACACCGGCAGGGCCGCATCGTCGCGAAGGCCGGAGATGCGCTGCGTCATCACCTCGCGGCCGACCTGGTCGAAGTAGTACCCCAAGGTCTTGAGCATGGAGTGCTCGCTGGGGCGCCACACGCCTTCTGAGTAGTACAGGCCTCCCTCGTGGCCGTCGGGGTCCGCGGCGCCGATGGTGCCGCCGGACTCGCTCTCCTCACCCAGCCAGCGCCACCACTTGGCTTCCTCCTCGGTCATCTCCTCGGATGTCATCAGCGTGTGGTGCACCGATTCGGGCTCGCCGTCGGTGTAACGTCCCAGGCTGGTGTCACGCTCGTAGTACGGGTACTCGTCCTGGAGCTCGCCAAGGGAGTGCGCCAGCTCGTGCGGGCTGATCAGGGCCGAGAGCGCGTTTCCGGAGGAGGCGGTCGCGGTGTGCCCGCCGGCCCCGCCGTAGGTCTCGCTGTTGGCCAGGGCCAGGATCTGCCGGTTGTCCTCGGTGACCCCGGGGACCAGGTCGGCAACGTCGTTGGCTGCCTCTTCGTCCACGGTCAGCAGGCGCTCGAGCGCCTCCTCGTCGCAGCCGTTGAAGAAGCCCATGCCGAGGGCCGTGTCACGCTCCTCCCATCCATAGGCCGGGTCGCAGTCGACACCGGACTCCGCGGACGGGGTCTCCACGGCGTAGACGTTGATGTAGTGGCGGTAGCTGCGGAACGGCTCGATGCTCCACTGCACGTTGAGGTGCTGGTCCAGCTGTTCCCGGTAGAGCGGCATCTCCTCTTCCGTGTAGCCGTCGCCGAGGAGGACGAGGTTGAAGCGTTCGGACGGGTCTCCGGTGACCTGGACCGGAACGATGTCGGCGTCGTCGAGCGCTGAGGCCTCGGCGGGTCGGTCCGGTCCGGCCAGCGCGGCCGCCGAGGTGAGCAGGGCGAGGGCGGACAGAGCCGCCGCGGTACTGCGCAAGGGGGTTCCTTCGGGGGGGTGGGGGAGTCGGGGTGCGTCGGGAAGCGTACTGATTCCGGCCCCGCACGATCCAGAGGACCGGCCATAGTTGCTTCGATAACCCGTCGGGCCCGGGGCCGCCCCTGGGAGGGCCCCGGACCCGGGGTTGTCCCTGCGGGGCCGGTCAGGCGTCGCGGCGTCTGCGCGGCGCCGGTGCCTTCAGGACCGCGAGTCCCAAGGCGAGGACGAGCAGGCCGCACCAGGAGATCAGCGGCAGCCGTTCACCGACCAGGGCCACGCCGAGCATCGCCGCGACGGCGGGTTCCGCCAGGCTGAGTGTGGTGGCCGTCGACGCCGGTGTGTGCCGCAGCCCGAGTCCGAACAGCCAGTAGGCGAGGAACACGGTGAACAGTGCCAGGTGCAGGGCCACCAGGGCTCCGTTCATCGTGGCCAGCCAGGCGGTGCCGGCTGCCAGCACCACTGGCAGCACGAGGATGCCGCCTCCGGCGAACATCGTGCCCATGACCGCCCCGGAGGTGTGGCCGCGACGGATCAACCGTTCCGCGATGACCGCGTAGAGGGCGTAGGAGAACCCGGCGGCCAAGGCCAGGGACACGCCCAGGGGGTTCACGGCGTTGTCGGTGCCGGTGAGGTCGGGGCCCAGCACGAGTACCCCGCAGCCGGTCACCGCCGCGACGGTCGCCACCACCCAGCGGACGGTGGGCCGGACGCGGTCGACACACCAGGCCAGCAGCCCGGAGAACACCGGCGCGCTGCCCAGGGTGATCACGGTGCCGACGGCCACTCCCGCGTTGGCGACCGCCGGGTAGAAGGACAGCGGGTACCCGGCCACGGCCACCGCACCGAGGAGGAGCGTCCACCGGGTGCGCCGGTCGGAGCCGGTGACCAGGGCGAAGGAGCCCTTGCCGACGAGGAACAGCAGGAGCCCGCCGAGGACGAGCCCCGCGGAGCCGATGGCGGCGGGGTGCGCGCCGTCCGGCGCGAAGGAGCTGGCGGTGCCCGTGGTTCCCCACAGCACGGCGGCGCCGAGGATGGGGAGGGGTCCGCCGGCCAGGCGGGTCAGGGAGGGGGTCGGCGACGGCCGGTGCGCGGCCGTCGGAGAAGAGTGCTGTGGCACGTTCGTATCTTCCGTCGTGGTGCGTGGGATCCGGTCCGAGGGCGGGCGCACGACGGGCACGGCCCGCTCACCGCAGTGGTGGGGCCGTGGGAGAACCGCGGGGTCAGCCGGTGCGCCCGATCAGGCGCTCAGCGGCGGAAGGACCTTGTGCCAGTAGTAGTTCACCCCTCCACCGTAGCGCTCTCCCGGGGCGGGCCGGCGGTCGGGGCGGGACGTGTGGGCGAAGATCCGTGGCGGTGGGCTCAGGCGCAGAAGATGGAGGGCCTGTGAGCTCAGGAGCAGAGCTGGGTGCCCCACGTAGGGTCGTCCACCCGCGTATCCCGGGTCCAGAAGGTCTGCTCCCAGTCCGGCTCCGGTAGCGCCTCCTCTCCGTGCAGGGAGAGGCCCAGCAGGTCGGCCAGTTCCTCGCTCTCGGTGCCCGGGGCGACCAGGGCGTCCCAGTGCTCGTCCACCACCGACGAGACGTGCTCCTCCGGCAGGTTGGCGATTCCGTGCGCCAGCCGGACGTCCGACTCGGTGGGGCCGAACTGCGCGAGGAAGGCGTCCGCTGCCTCGAGGCTCTCGGCGTCCGACAGATGCGGGTCGACCGATGCCATCCAGGCGCCCACCACGATCCGGGCCTGCCCGGAGTTCGAGCAGGCGTGCTCAGGGTCGGCGGCCAGTCCGAGTACGGTCGCCGTGGCCGAGTTGACCAGCTCCTCTCGGTAGAAGGGCTGGTCGGGGTCCCAGCGCTCCGACACCGTGACCGCGTCCTCTGGCGGGCGCGGACGGATGTCCACCCTGGTGATCCGGTCGCTCTGCCACACCGACGGCAGACCGTCCCGCTCCTCGTCCGGGACCTGCGCCATCGCGGGTCCTAGCGCGGCGTGCCAGTGGTCCACCCACGACTCGTATCCGGGGAGGGGGCAGTAGGCCACGCCCTCCCGGATCCGGCACGGGTCGGCCTCGTACGCTCGCAGCTGCTCGTCCGTGAAGTGCGTATCGTACGTATAGGTGTTTGCCCCGTATGCGCTGACCCCGAGGACACCGGCCAGGAGCAGGCCCGCCACGCCCATCGGGAGGGGGCTCAGGGACCGCACACCGTCGCGCGCCGACACCGCCAGTGCCAGGAGGAGCCCGGCCAGGAGCACGGCGTGCGCGAGCTGGAGCAGGGCCAGCTCGGTCACGGCGGGGTGGTTGACGGGTATGGGGCTGAGCACCCAGCCGACCACGGTGCCCAGCCGCCTCAGGACGTCGTCCGCCCGGGTCCCCATGGCGGTGAGCGTGTAGAGGAAGTAGGCGGGAAGGAACAGGACGAGCGTCACCAGCGGCGCGTAGGAACGGGTCCAGGCCGTGGCGGCGACGGCGGCGGTCGGGCCGCAGCAGGGCAGGACGACCACCCCGAGTAGGGCGAGGGGGCTGACCGTGCCCGCGATCGAACCGGTGTCCGAGCCCGCGGCGCCCAGCGCGTGTACGGCGATCAGGACGGCCATGAGCGTTGCCGTGACCGCCGAGGAGGCCAGCGCCAGGGAAGTCAGTCGGCCGCGCGCGGACAGCGGGAGCGCCAACCCCTCTGAGTGCCGCACCTCGCGGATCGCGGGAAATGTCGTGGCCACGTACATGACCGCGGCCAGCCCCAGGGCCTGGACCGTCGCCTGGCCGTGCAGCCCGACCCAGCTCGGCAGCTCGGACGAGCGCGTCGAGAGGGACAGGCCTACCAGGGACACCGGTACGAGGAGCAGGAACACCGGGCTCGTCAGCAGGTGGCGCACGTTGAAGCGCGTCAGGCCCCAGAAGGCGGAGGCACCCGTCATCGGGTGCTTCCCCGCGCGCCGGTGAGGAGCAGGTAGGCGTCCTCCAGGGACGGTTCGACCGGCACACGCGTCGGGGAGTCGGGGTTCTCCTCGCCTTCGGGAACCAGGACCCGGTAACGGCCGTCGGCCAGGCGCCAGGAGGTGACGCCCTCCTGAGGGCGAGAACCCTGTTCCCAGACTCGGCCCCGGGCCCGGGCGACCAGGGCGTCCGGGGCGCCGTCGAAGATCACCCGGCCGCCGTCCATGCACAGGACGCGGTGGCACAGCGCCGCCACGTCCTCGATGTGGTGTGTGGACAGCACCACCGTGCTCCGTATCGCGGCCTCGGAAACGAGGTCGCGGAACCGGATGCGCTGCTCCGGGTCGAGACCGATGGTGGGTTCGTCGAGCAGGAGGAGGTCGGGTTCGCCGAGCAGAGCGGAGGCCAGCGCCAGGCGCTGGCGCATGCCCCCGGACAGGCGCCGGATCCGGCTGTGCCTGCGGTCGTACAGGTCGACCTTGCGCATGGCGCGGCGTACTTCGTCGTGGCGCTCCCGGCGCCCGCCCAGCTCCTTGAGGACCGCCACGTAGTCCAGCAGACCGAACACGGTGAAGTGCGGGTAGAAGGAGGGGTGCTGCGGCAGGTAGCCCATGCGGCGGCGGATCTCGGTGCGTTCCGCGGCGCGCTCCGGGTCCCGGCCCAGAACGCGCACCTCGCCCCCGGAGGCCTCGAGGTCGGTGGCCAGGCAGCGCATCAGGGTGGTCTTGCCCGCGCCGTTGCGGCCGAGCAGCCCGGTCACCCCAGGGCCCAGGTCGAGGTCGACCCCGTCCAGGGCCCGGCGGGTTCCGTAGCTGCGGACCAGGCGGCGCGTGGTGACCCGGGCATTCATCGTCTCGGCCGTCATGCCGTCCGCACCCGAGCCAGGACGGCGACCGCGAGGAGGGCGAGCACCGCGGCCCAGCCGGCCTGGGCGGCGGGGACGAACAACAGGAGCGGGTCGAGGTTGTCGGCGGCGCTGAGCAGCCCGAGGGAGAGCACCCAGCCGCCCCCGATGGTGCCGGCCGCAGCTGCCAGGGACATCCATCGGTTCAGGGCCAGGCAGCCGGTGACCATGGCCAGGGCGGGCAGCAGCCAGAAGACGGCGCCCCACAGGGTGGCGGCAGAAGGCATCATGAGCGCGGCCACGGTGCACAGGGTCAGTGCGGGAACCAGCACGGCGCAGGTGCGCAGGAGCAGGAGCCGGTATCCGGCCAGCGGTGTGACCGCGGTGAGGCTGTACGCGGGGTCGACCGCCCTTCCGTAGGCGAGGGCCACCCCGGCCAGGGGCACGGTCGGCGCGGTGAAGGAGAACAGCAAGGAGCCCTGCGGCAGCTCGTGCGCGATGGTCAGGGCCATGGCGAGCACGGCGACAGTGGCGACCAGCCATCCCCGGTACAGCTGTGGGGTGGCAGCCAGCAGCTTGGCGGTGTCCTCCCGTAGGCCGACCGCGAACAGCAGCCGTTCGAGCGGACCGCGGCGGGGCTGGTCGACGAGGTCACGCAGATTCGCCCAGCTCCGCTCCAGCCAGGCTTCGTCGGCGGGCATCCGGTCGCGGCAGTCGGCGCAGTGCATCAGGTGGGCCTCCACGGACATAGCCGTGACGTCGTCGGCCGTGCGGGTCGCGTAACGCTGGAGTTGGTGGTGGGTCAGGTGCCAGCTCATGTGGTCAGTGCCTCCCGTAGCCGCGCCTTGGCGCGCATGACCCGTGTCTTCACGGTTCCCTCGGGTACTTGGAGGATCTCCGCCGCCTCCCGCACGGTCAGGCCGTCGAGCACGGTGGCCTGTATGGCCGAGCGCAGTTCTGGGGAGAGTTCGTGCAGGGCTGATCCCAGCGGCCCGTGCTCGATGTTGAGCAGCACGGTGTCCTCGGCGGAGGCGTCGCCGATGGTCTCGTACGGTTCGGGTTCGTTCTGGGCGATCCACCGGTTGGCGCGCTTGCGCAGCTGCGAGATGAGTTGGCGGATCGCGATGGTCCACAGCCAGGCCCCCGCGTCGTCGTCTCCGGGACGCGGCTTGTAGGAGCCGGCGTTGCGCCATACCGCCAGGAAGGTCTCCTGGAGCGCGGCGTCGAGTTGGTCGTTGTCGGAACAGCGGTAGCGCAGCCGGGCGCGGAGCCAGGGGGCGTGCCTCCGGTGCAGGATCTCCAAGGCGCCGGTCTCCCCGGCGGCCACGGCGGACAGCAGCACCGGGTCGGTGCTGTCGGGGCCGTAGGAGGGTGCACGGCGTCGTGCGCGGCGGAGAAGCTTCACGTGGAGTGCTATCGCGGGTCGGGGGCGGAACGGTTCGGGTGCCGGAGGGCCGCCTGCTGAAAATTCGCGATTGCAGCGCTGTGACCACGGCATTGTCACGGTACCCGCGCGCCGGTTTCGGGTTGGGCCGCTCAGTGGGAGAAAATGGGGCGTATGCGCCTGAGGATCTTCCTTGAGCCCCAGCAGGGGGCCACTTACGAGGACCAGCTTGCCGTCGCCAGGGCCGCCGAGGACCTCGGCTTCGACGCGCTGTTCCGTTCGGATCACTACCTCCACATGGGCGACCACGTCAGCGGGCTCCCCGGCCCCACCGACGCCTGGATCACGCTGGCCGGTCTGGCCAGGGACACTTCCCGCATTCGCCTCGGCACCCTCATGACGGCGGCAACCTTCCGCCATCCGGGCCCCCTGGCGATCTCCGTCGCCCAGGTCGACCGCATGAGCGGCGGCCGGATCGAGTTCGGCTTCGGCGCCGGCTGGTTCGAGGAGGAGCACGCGGTGTACGGGATCCCCTTCCCGGCCACCGGACGCGAGCGCTTCGACCGGTACGAGGAACAGCTGGACATCATCACGGGATTGTGGTCCACCCCTGTGGGGGACACCTTCCGGTACGAGGGCAGGCACTACCGGCTGGCGGAGGGGCCGGCACTGCCCAAGCCACAGCAGGGCCCGCACCCGCCGGTGCTGATCGGCGGCACCGGTACCAAGCGCACACCGCGCCTGGCGGCCAAGTTCGCCGACGAGTACAACGTGCCCTTCTCCACGTTGGAGGACACCGCGGCCGCTTTCGGCCGCACGGCCGACTCCGTCCAGGCGTTGGGCCGGACGACACCGATGGTGTACTCGGCCGCTCAGGTGCTGTGTGCGGGGCGCGACGAGGCCGAGGTGGCCAAGCGGGCCGACCGCATCGGCCGCGACGTGTCGGAACTGCGCCAGAACGGTCTGGCCGGTACCCCGGACGAGATCGCGGACCGGATCGGTCGGTTCGCCGCTGCCGGGGCTGAGAGGATGTACCTGCAGGTCCTGGACATGTCAGATCTGGACCACCTGGAGTTGGTCGCTTCGTTGGTGGCTCCACAGCTGGACTGAATCGATTCCTGATTGTCGGGGGTGCCCGCGCCGGCCGAGGACGCACCCGATAACTTGATATCGAGATACAAGTTGGATACCTTGACGTCAAGATAACAGCGGGGGTCCCCCGACCCGCTCCCGGTTCGGGTGTGTGAGGTCGACCGCTTTTCGACATTCGGCCCCGAACACGTGGGCGTCCGCGGCCAAGGGTTGCGCAGCCGGTGGCGATGTGGCGTCGTTGCAGGTCAAGGCGGCCCTGGAGGATCGCGGAGGCGGTGGGGGTCTGCACCCGTGACCCCCGCCCCCCGGCAATCCGGTTAGGGCGGCCTCAGTAGGTCCCGCGTCCTCCTCATGGGGCAGGATGCTGGGGACAAAGTGGCGAGATCAGGAGGCAGACACCGTGTCCGCGAACAGCTTCGGCGCCCGTGACACGTTGCGCGTTGGCGACGAGTCGTACGAGATCTTCCGGTTGGATTCCGTCAAGGGGTCCCACCGACTTCCCTACAGCCTGAAGGTGCTGCTGGAGAACCTTCTCCGCAAGGAGGACGGCGCGAACGTCACCGCCGAGCACATCACGGCCCTGGGCAACTGGGACGCCACCGCGCAGCCCAGCCAGGAGATCCAGTTCACCCCCGCGCGGGTGATCATGCAGGACTTCACCGGCGTCCCGTGCGTCGTCGACCTCGCCACCATGCGCGAGGCCGTCAGCGAGATGGGCGGTGACCCGGACAAGATCAACCCGCTCGCCCCCGCCGAGCTCGTGATCGACCACTCCGTCGTGGTCGACCTCTTCGGCAGCCCCGACGCGTTCGAGCGCAACGTCGAGATCGAGTACGAGCGCAACTACGAGCGCTACAAGTTCCTCCGTTGGGGCCAGACCGCCTTCGACGAGTTCAAGGTCGTCCCGCCCGGCACCGGCATCGTGCACCAGGCCAACATCGAGCACCTGGCGCGCGTCACCATGGACCGCAAGGGCCAGGCCTACCCCGACACCTGTGTCGGTACGGACTCGCACACCACCATGCAGAACGGCCTGGGCATCCTGGGCTGGGGCGTCGGCGGTATCGAGGCCGAGGCCGCCATGCTGGGCCAGCCGATCTCCATGCTCATCCCGCGCGTGGTCGGCTTCAAGCTCACCGGTCAGCTCTCGCCCGGTACCACGGCGACCGACCTCGTGCTCACCATCACCGAGAAGCTGCGCCAGCACGGTGTGGTCGGCAAGTTCGTCGAGTTCTACGGTGACGGCGTCGGTGCGGTGCCGCTGGCCAACCGTGCCACCATCGGCAACATGAGCCCGGAGTTCGGTTCCACCGCCGCGATCTTCCCGGTCGACGACGAGACCATCCGGTACATGCGCCTGACCGGTCGCTCCGAGAAGCAGGTCGCGCTGACCGAGGCCTACGCCAAGGCCAACGGTTTCTGGCACGACCCGGCCAACGAGCCCGAGTTCTCCGAGTACCTCGAGCTCGACCTCGCCGAGGTCGTTCCGTCCATCGCCGGTCCGAAGCGCCCGCAGGACCGCATCGCGCTGTCCGAGGCCAAGTCGACCTGGCGCCACGACATCAGTGACTACGTCTCCGAGGACGCGGACGAGGCTGGCGCCGAGTCCTTCCCGGCCTCCGACGCCCCGGCCCAGGCCGCCAACGGCGAACGCCCGCACAAGGCGGTCCCGGTCACTCTGGCCGACGGTACCCAGACCGAGGTCGACCACGGCGCCGTCGTGATCGCCGCGATCACCTCGTGCACCAACACCTCGAACCCCTCGGTCATGCTGGGCGCCGCCCTGCTGGCCAAGAAGGCGGTCGACAAGGGCCTGTCCCGCAAGCCGTGGGTCAAGACCTCCATGGCCCCGGGCTCCAAGGTCGTCACCGACTACTACGAGCGCTCCGGCCTGACCCCGTACCTGGACAAGCTGGGCTTCAACCTGGTCGGGTACGGCTGCACCACCTGCATCGGCAACTCGGGCCCGCTGCCCGAGGAGATCTCGCAGGCGGTCCAGGACAACGACCTGGCGGTCTCCGCGGTCCTGTCCGGCAACCGCAACTTCGAGGGCCGGATCAACCCGGACGTGAAGATGAACTACCTGGCCTCGCCGCCGCTGGTGGTCGCCTACGCGCTGGCCGGGTCGATGGACATCGACATCACCACCGAGTCCCTGGGCAACGGCAGCGACGGCAAGCCCGTCTACCTGGCCGACATTTGGCCGACCGCCGAGGAGATCCAGGAGGTCATGGACTCCGCGATCGCCTCCGACATGTACACGGACGCGTACTCGGACGTGTTCGCCGGTGACGACCGCTGGCGCGAGCTGCCCACGCCGACCGGCAACATCTTCGAGTGGGAGGACGAGTCGACCTACGTCCGCAAGCCCCCCTACTTCGACGGCATGGGCCAGAGCCCGGACCCGGTCACCGACATCTCCGGTGCCCGCGTCCTGGCCAAGCTGGGCGACTCGGTCACCACCGACCACATCTCCCCGGCAAGCGCCATCAAGCCGGGCACCCCGGCCGCGGACTACCTCAAGGCTAACGGGGTGGAGCGCCGCGACTTCAACTCCTACGGTTCCCGTCGCGGTAACCACGAGGTGATGATCCGCGGTACGTTCGCCAACATCCGCCTGCGCAACCAGATCGCGCCGGGCACCGAGGGCGGCTACACCCGCGACTTCAGCCAGCCCGACGCGCCGGTCTCGTTCATCTACGACGCCGCGCAGAACTACGCCAAGCAGGGCACCCCGCTGGTCGTCCTGGGCGGCAAGGAGTACGGTTCCGGCTCCTCGCGCGACTGGGCCGCCAAGGGCACCAGGCTGCTGGGCGTCCGCGCGGTCATCACCCAGTCCTACGAGCGCATCCACCGCTCCAACCTGATCGGCATGGGCGTCCTCCCGCTGCAGTTCCCGGAGGGCGAGTCCGCCGAGTCGCTCGGCCTTGACGGTGAGGAGACCTTCTCCGTCACCGGTATCACCGAGCTCAACGAGGGCCGCGTGCCCGAGACGGTGAAGGTCACCACCGACACCGGCGTCGAGTTCGACGCCGTGGTGCGGATCGACACCCCGGGTGAGGCCGACTACTACCGCAACGGCGGCATCCTGCAGTTCGTCCTGCGCCAGCTGCTCGCCAAGCAGTAGTACCCAGAGCTGCCGCCCGGGCCCACCAGGCCCGCCGCGCGGTTCACCGGGGCCGCCATCGTCAGACCGACGGTGGCGGCCCTTTGCCGTGTGACCTGGGCGGGTGTGGTCGCTGGAACCGGTCCCGAGAATCGGTGGGGCCGAAAAGCCCCGTTATGATCAGCTCATGCCTCCATCCCCCGCAGCCCCTTTCGTGCGTGTGACGAGCCCGGCCCGGCGCGTCCTGGCGCTGTGTGCCGCGACCCTGTTCGCGCTGCTCTGCGCCGCGCCGGCCCACGCCGAATCCGCCGACACCGACCCCGGTCCCGAAGAAGGTGTGGGTGCTGCCGAGCACTACGCGGGCCTGCTGACGAGTGAGCCCGAGGGCGAGGCGGTCGTCGTCGACGAGTCCCTCGCCGGCGACTACGATCTGGCGGACTTGGAACAGAGCCTGCACGGGGCGTTCGGCCAGCTGGACACGCCGTACTACGTCATCGCCAGTGACTTCCCGAGCGTCAGGACCCCGGCCCGCGACTTCCTCGCCGCGCTCCAGGACCGCGTCGACCAGCCGGGACTGTACGTCTACCTGCGGCCGCAGGGGACCTCCGTGTACTCGGTGGCCAGGGACGTGGACGCGCCCGCGGAAGAGGCGGCCACCATGCTCACGAGGGAGGGGGTGGTCACCACCTACACCCCGGTGGACACGAAGGCCGACGCCTTCGTGGACATGCTGCGGGACCCCGGGCTCGAAGAGCGGTACGCATCCAGGGCCGGGTCGGGGTGGTACGTGCTCGGTCCGGTCGCCTGGTGGGCGGAGAACCACGTCAACGCGCTGCGCCTGAACACCGCCGACGGTCCGGCCAGACTCGGTGCGACCGCCGCCTTCGCGGTCGGGCTGACCGTGACGCTGGGCCTGGTCTTCGGCGGGGTCCGCTACGGGCGCCGCAAACGGTCCGCCGAAGCCGGGTACACCGGGAAGCTGCCCGGGGAACGCGCCCTCTTCGGTGGACAGGTCCTGGTCCCCGCCGTCGGCCTCGCGATCATGGCGGGCGCACTGATCCACGTCAACAACGCGACCCTGCCGCGGGACGAACAACAAGTGGGGCCCCTCCCACCGGCGACCCCGCCCTACGCGGCTGCCACGCCCCGGACCGAACAGGTCTCCGAGGAGCTGCGGGCCGACCCCCTGTACGTGGACCCCCTTGCGGAACAGAGCGTCCAAGAACTGGAGGCGGCCGCCGAACGAGCCGCCGAACGCGCTGACGACCTGGACCTGCCCGTCTACACGGCGGTCGTCCCCCTGAGCCGGTTCGACGAGGTCGGCGGAGACCCTGAGACCTTCGCGCACGCCCTGCACCACGTCATGGACGAGGACGGGGTCTTCGTCGTCGTGGACGGCGCTCCAGCCGGCTCGCTCCGGATGGAGGCCGCCCTGTTCGGGGCCGCTGTCGAGGGTGAGGAGAACGAATGGGAGCAGGGACGGGCACTGCGGGAGGTGACCGGCCACCTGCCCGACCTCACGACAGGCGAGGCTCTGGACGCGTTGGTGGACGTGCTGGCGGACGTGTCGGCCGCACCGGGGGAGGTGGCGCCAGAGCCCAGCTTGGCGGCTTCCAGGGCGGAGCCGGCCCCGGAGACCTCGCCGCTGTCCGAGTTCACCTCGGGCGGCTTCCTGCCGGCGCTGTTCATCGCGGGTCCCGTCGCCGCCCTGCCGATCCTCGCCCTGATGTGGGCGGCGGCCAGGGCCGCCACCCGTATGCGGGCCGTTCCCGGCCGCTCTCTACGGCCCGAGGCCGACCGGGCCGTCCGGCGCGCTTCCAAAGCCCTGCTAACCGCCCCCGAAATCCATCCCGGCCGCGCCGAGGCCCTGCGCGAGACCGACGCCGCCCTGGCGGTCCTGGCCGGCCAACCAGACGAGCTCGATCTGGTCGGGGTCGTGGTGCTCGCGGACCGGGCGGCCCGCAGACTCGACCCCGACACCGGGACCTCTGCCCTGGCCGACGCCCCGGTCTGCAGGGTCAACCCCCTGCACGGGCCGTCGGTACTGCACGGAGACGACCGCGAACAGCCGCTGTGCGCTTCCTGCTGCGCGTCGTCGGACCGGGAACGCGAGCGCCGCACCCTCAAGGTCGCCGCTCTCGGCGGGGGCCGCCTCCCGCACCTGGAACTGGAACGCCGGTGGACCACCACCGGTTACGGCGCCAAGGGCGGACTCGACCTGGAAGACCTGCTGAAGGAGTCCGATGCCCACTGACCACCGACCGGTGAGCGCCAGCCTGAGTTGCGCCAGCCTGAGTACGGCCGCACTCCTGACCGGCCTCTTCGTGCTCGCGGCTCCCGTTGCCGGGATGGCCGACACCGCGCAGGAGGACGGCCAGGAGGAGGCCGGTGCGACCGAAAGGATGGCCGCCGCGCTGGAGGAGTCGCCGGTCTACGTCGACCCCTCCTACACGGGGGCCTTCCCCGAAGAGAGCGCCGAGGAGCTGGAACGGCAGATCACCGAGTCCGGGATTCCGCTCCGGGTCGTGATCATCCCGCTGATCGAGGGCGGCGACTGGTCCGGCGAGGCCGACGTCATGGCCGCCGCGGTGCACGACCGCGTCGACGGTGAGGCCCACTACCTGGTGTTGGACGGCCAGCGGCTGACCGGGCACGACTTCGTCGACTCGGCCGACGGGCAGGTGGACCGGGCCAGCCACGCCCAGCACGGGGTCTTCTACGAGATGGCCTTCGACGCACCGGCCCCCGACAAGGTGGAGCGGGCGGTGGACATCGCGCTGTCCGACGACCCGGAGGCGATCCACCGGACCGCCGCCGATGACCGGGAGAGCGGGCCGTTCGACTGGATGTACTCGCTCGGACCGGGCCTGTACACCGCCGTGGTGGTACTGCCCTGGGTCCTGGCCGGGCTCGCTCTGTTCGCCTTGGGCTTCGGCCTGTACCGCTGGCGCCGACCCCGGGCGGCGCCGGCCCTTCCCCAGCACGCGGCCTTCGCCAACGCGAGCCGGGCCCGCAGGGACGAACTGGCCGAGCGAGCGGAGCGGGAACTGGTGGAAGTCGGTGAACGGTTGAGCGACGCCGTACCGGTCGCCGACGATCCCGCCGCGACCGAGGCACTCCACCGGGCGCTCGACGCGCACGCCGCGGCCCGCCGGGTCCACGACGCGCTCCCCGAGGAGGGTGCCATGGACGACATCGTCGGGGTCCTCGTGCTGCTGGACACAGCTGAGTCCCAGATGGCCCGCGCCACCCGGCCGGCCCAACAGATGCGCTCCCTTCCCGGGCGCTCGCACTGCTACGCGAATCCGCTCCACGGGACAGACACCAAGGTCACGCGCTGGCGCGCGTTCGGCGGGCGCGAGGACGTCCGGGTGCCGCTGTGCGCGGTCTGCGCCAAGGCGGTGCGGGACCGGAGCCGACCGACGGTGCTCTCCGCGCGGTATGAGGGACGTGACGTGCCCTACTACGAGGTGCCCGCGGCCGAGAGCGTGTGGGCGGCCACCGGCTACGGGACGCTGCGCGAGGACATGGTCGAGCGCGTCCTGCGCGGCGACCACGCGCGCGAAACCCGGTAACGGCCGGGCATCGGTTGCCGGACCGCCCGAACAGGGCCCCGGCACTGGGCATCAGTACTCTGTGGCACCCTGACATGGCGCGCCCCGCCCGGGACGCGGCATACGGCGACGAACGAAGAGACGGGGCGGGCAGTGGACGACGCCCAGAACCAGGTCGGGCAGGACCGAGTGGTCGGCGGCTACCGGTTGTTGAAATCCCTGGGACGCGGTGGTTTCGGTGAGGTGTTCCTCGGTGAGGCCGACGACGGGACGCTGGCCGCGGTGAAACTGTTGCACGCCAACTGGGCGGGCGACGCGGACATGCGGCGGCGCTTCGCGGCCGAGGTCGATCAGGCCAAGAGAGTGAGCGGTTTCTGTGTCGCCGCCATTCTGGGGGCGGACCCGACCGCGGAGCAGCCGTGGATCGCCACGGAGTTCATCGACGGACCCACCCTCCAGGCCTCCGTCGAGAAGGAGGGCCCCCGGGCCGGGGTGCAGCTCCAGCGCCTGGCGATCGGCACCGCCACCGCGCTGGCCGCCATCCACGCGGCGGGTGTGGTGCACCGGGACCTGAAGCCGGACAACATCATGCTGGCTCCGGACGGTCCCCGGGTGATCGACTTCGGTATCGCCCGCGCCGTGGAAGCCACCTCCGTGACCGCCAGCGGGGTGGTCGGCACCATCGGCTACATGGCCCCCGAACAGCTGGAGGGCGCCCGGCTGACCTCGGCCATCGACGTCTTCTCGTGGGCCTCGGTGATGGTGTTCGCCGCCACCGGCAAGGAGGCCTTCCACGCGCCCACCCAGGCCGCGCGCATCGCCAAGGTCCTGGGCGGCCAGCCCGACATGGCCGGACTGGAGGGCGCGTTCGCCGACACACTCCGCGCCTGCCTGGACAAGAGCCCCGAGGAGCGGCCCGACGCCGAGACCCTCATGCGGTGGCTGATCGCGTCGCCCACGAGCGGCGGCCCGACCGGCGGACCTGGACCGGTGGGGGATACCGACCAGACCACGGTCAGCCCCTCACCCGACGCCGAACACACCGAGGTGGCGCCCTCACCGGACGCCCGCACCAAGGTGGGGGTCGACCGCACCAAGGTCGCGCAGCACCCGCCCACCGGTGTGGACCCGATCGACCCCACCCGGGTCGCCCCGCAAGCCAAGGTCGGCCCCACCCGCCCCTACACGCGCCTGGCCCCGGACGCGTCCGCACCCTCGGCGCCGCACGCGCCCCCGCGGGCCGAGCACGCGTCCGCACCGCCCCCGCCCCCGTTCTCCCAGGACTCGGGGGCGCAGAGCTCGGGCTTGCGGAACTCGGGACCCGGACACAGCGGCGCCGTTCCCCCGTACCACTTCGTGGGCGTGCGCGTCCTCGACCCCGGCTCCCTGGCCGCGGAGATGCAGCGCAACTGGAACGCCGCCGTCCAGGTCTTCAACGACCCCACCGAGCGCGCCGCCCTCGGCGCCTGGCTCATGGAGGACCTCGGCGACACCACGGTCGACCGCAGCCTGTTCCGCCGCGAGGTCGACGACGCCAACCTGGCGGTCGCCTCCTTCATCGCCCAGACCCGCCCCGACCTGCCACCGGTCTTCCGCGGTCGCGGCGTGTCCGTGCCCGAGCTCCGGGAGCTGTTCGCCGACCCGCAGCCGCTCCTGACCGGAGCCCCGATGGCCAACGAGATGGTGCTCCTGGCCCGCCCCGGCCTCCTGCGGATCATGAACGCCCACGAGAGCCCCGAACCCGGAGCGCACCAGCACCTCGCCGACCAGCTCGACCGGGCCGAGCACGCCGGGACCGCCCTGCACGAGACCCTGTCCCGCGAACTCGTCGGCTGGCGCTCGACCCGCCCCAACGTCAACCCCGCCCTGGTGCTCGCCTTCCTCCTCAACCCCGAACGCGTGACTCCGCCCGGGACCCGAGGTGACGCCGGGATGGCCGAGTGGGTGGACATCCTCTGGCAGCGTGTCACCAACGCCCCCCACCCGGACAGTGCCGGATACGCCGCGGCGGTCTACGGTGCCATGAGCACCGTCCAGGCCCTGGCACAGCAGCGCCGCTACTGGGAGGAGCGCTACTCCCAGGTTTCCGGGACACACGGGGCGCTCCAGGAGAAGGTGCAGTTCCAGGAACGGCTGTCCACGGCGACCCGGTGGTGCAAGTACGGCATCATCGGAATTCCGGTCGGGTTCGTCATGGACGCGGCCGCCCAGGCGGGTAACACCGCGGTGGTCGTCGCCATCATCGGCGGCTTGCTCATGTACGTGGGTCTCTTCTCCGTGCTCGGTGCGATCGGCAGCGCCGTCACGAACGTGGTGATGAACGGCGATGCCAAGCGCCGCGCCCAGCGGATCATGGAACTGCGCAACTCCAGCCACCAGCTGCCCCAGCTCACCTCCGGGGTGCAACGCATCCGCACCGACATGGACCGGGCGCGCGAGATCACCGTCGGCTGATCCTGCGGGGCGCGGGGCAGCGCCAGGGGACGGCGGTGGGACGGAAGGCGGAGCGGGAACGCGAGCAGGGACACGACGTTGCTTCGATGGGGTCCACACCTGTGCTCTGGAGGATCCGCGCTGGTGGGGGTTCCCCGTGGGTCCGGGGCGCCCCCGACGGCGCTTCACCGCTGCGATGGCGGCCGCCTCGTTCGTCGTCCAGGTCTGTCCGGAGCTTCCACCCCGTTTCCGGCGCCGCGAGCTGTCCGTCGAAGGCCTGGGCCAGGTGTTCCGTGCTCCCCGGCCCCTCGTCACCGGCGGCCACGAGGCCAACGGACTGATGCCGCTGGTCCGGCCGGAGCTGCCGCCGGAAGACGGCGGCGCAGCAGGCCGGGGACGGCCCGCGGCTCCGCATGCTGGCCCGCGACATCGAGACGGCCGAACGGGCGGGTGTGGCCGTCCACTGGGAACCCTCCGGGTCGCTTGTCGGCTGGTGCGGTACGGCCGTTCGGGACCAGTCCCGTTAGGAGGCGTCTCGACGCGAATCGCGCGCGAACACAGTCTTTACGCCATCCCCGAGCGGGGGCGGGCCTTGGTGCACGGACTTCGGACGTTGGAGGACGATCTCCGCAGGACCGGGAAGATCAAGCCCCCGTCTCCCTCAGCATGAGGCGGACGACGCGGGGGCGCTCCCGGACCAGGGTCGGGGTGTCTCCGGTGTGGCCAGGGCGTCCAGGCGCGCGCCCATGGCCGCGTGCGCCATCGCGTAGGGGGTGTCCAGGTCGTCCTCCAGCACTGAGGTCCCGTTGGCGGTTTCCATCAAGGCGCGCAGCTCGAAGGCAAGCAGCGCGGGATCGGTCCGCGCCTCGAAGTGGCCGAGTTGGCGGGCGTCCTCGGCCGTGCGGGTGAGGAGGTCGCGCCACTCTCGTTGGATCGTCACCAGGGTGTCCCGGACCTTGCCCGGACGGGACTCGAACTCGGCGGTGACGGTGTAGAAGAAGCATCCGCCCGCGAAGACGCGGCCGTGCGAGTAAGCGATCCAGCTCTCGCACAGCTGCCACAGCCGCCCCGCTCCGGGCGGGGTCCGCAGAGCGCCGTGCACCACGTGATGGATGAACACCCCGCGCCCCGCCTCGATGGCGGCGAGCTGCAGGTCCTCCTTCGAGCCGAAGTGCGCGAACACCCCGCTCTTGCTGACTTGGAGCTCCTTGGCGAGCCTTCCGAGCGAGAGCCCTTCCAAGCCCTCCATCGAAGCGATGTCCATGGCTCGGTCCAGGACCGCCCTGCGGGTCTGGGCGCCTCGCCGCATGCGGCCGTCGCTCGGGCTCTTCATGCTCCTCCTTGGTCGGGCGGCATAGCCGGACGCGAATTATGAACGATCGGTCAGATGGGTTCCCAGGATACATACCTTTTGACAGTGGCACTATCGTAAGAAAAAAGTACGATCGTTCGTATAGTTTATTTGATGCGTTCACCACCCGGAAAGAGAGTGCGCCATGAACCGAATCCGCCTGCTGGGCGCGGCCCTCAACACGCTGGCCCTGCCCGCGCCCGGCCTGGCCGGAACTCTGCTGCGCCCACTGTGGGCCCGACCGGGAAAACCGCGGCAGATCCGTGCCGAGGACCGCGAACTCCACCAGAGCGCCCGCACGGGGACTCTCGAGGTAGGACAGTGGAGCGTGGTCACCTACGCCTGGGGCGACGGGGCCCGCCCCGTCCTCCTCGTGCACGGCTGGCGCTCACGGGCCATCCGCTTCGCCCCGCTGATCCGGCTGCTCCTCGACCTCGGCTACAGCCCTGTCTCCTGGGACGCACCCGGCCACGGTTCGACGGGCGGGCCGCTCGGCACGATCCTGGACGCCCAGAGGATTATGGGCCTGCTCCAAGAGGAGCACGGCGACTTCGCCATGGTGGTGGGCCACTCCCTGGGTGCGCCCTTCTCCATGTACGCCCTGCGGCATGGGCTGCGCGCCGACCGGCTGGCCCTGGTCTCGGGGGTGTCGGACTTCGGCTTCTTCGTCGACCATTTCGCCGGTGTTCTCGGGCTGAGCCCGCGGGCGGTCACGGCGCTGCGCACAGCCATCGAAAACCACTACTTCGACGGGGACCCGACCGTGTGGGAGCGCTTCTCGGCCGCGCACGACCCGGAGGCGCTCACCTCGCCGGTGCTCCTCCTGCACGACGAGGAGGACGCCTTTGTGCCGGTCGGTCAGTCCCGGATCACCACGGCCGCGCTCGGGAACCGGGCGCGGCTGGTGACGACCGAAGGGCTGGGCCACAGCCACGTGATCTCCGACGCGGGCTCCCTCGACCTGGTCATCGAGTTCCTCCAGGGCTCTTCCGTTCCCGCGCGGACCGAGAGGGGGTGAGGCGCCGAGGCGCTCATACCGGCCCCTCCGCCACCGCATGGGTCAGTGGGGACTGAACACCGTGCGCGGTGGCGGAGGGGCCATCTCGTCCGTCACCCCCTCGGCCGGATCGGACGGGCCGCCTCTCGCCCACCGGCGCGGGGCGGTCAACGGCCCGGGTTGGCCAACCGCAGGTCCGCGCGCTCGCGGGGGTGCACGCGGGCGTAGAGGTCGTCCTCCTGCCGTGCCCACAGTGCGCGGTACGGGGCGTACACCTCGGCGTCGTCCCGGCGGTCCAGCCGTCGGGACCGCGTGTGCGCGGGGGCCTCCACCCACACCAGCAGGTCGAGGAGGTCGCCCACGGAGGCGACACCGGAGCCGCACCCCTCCACGAGCAGCGTCCCTTCGCCCCCGGCCACTTCCGGGGGCAGGCCCACCCACTCCGTGCCGAAGGCGCCGCGTTCCCAGTCGTACCGTCGCCACGCGGCCGTTCGGCCGCGCCTGATCGGTTCCAGAACCCACTCCCGCAGCAGCCCGGGCGCCTCGGCCAGCCCGTCCCACCCCGGGTACAGGTCCTCCATCGTCAGGACGGCAACCGGCTCGCCCCGGTCGGCCAGCGCCCGGCGCACCCGTTCGGCCACCGTGCTCTTTCCGGAACCCGAACGACCCTCCACCGAGACGATCCGCGTCAGTGGTCCGCGCCGCGGCGTGTCCAGCACGGTCCCGGCCATCCGCTCCGCCCAACCGGGCCGGTCGGTTCCCTCTCCTGGCATGCTTCGGAGCTTAGAGGCTCCACAAGCCCGTGCGCGCACGGTTTTCAGCCGTGTTCAATGCTTGTAATATTCATCGGAACAACATCCGAGCGTTGTAGCGACCGACCACAGAGGGGTAAGCGGTGACCGAGGCCGACACCGACACGACCCCGGGGTCGCAGTCAGCGCTGCGACAGGCCAACGAACGGCGCGTCGTCGACGTCCTGCGGCACGAGGGCACCCGGACCCAAGCAGAGTTGGTGCGCGCCACCGGGTTGTCCGCCGCCAGCGTCTCCAACATCGTCCGAGGGCTGCGGGCCGCGGGTACCGTCGCGGTCCGCAACACCTCCTCCAACGGGCGCCGGGCCCGGGCGGTCAGCCTGCTGCGGCCGCCGGGCGCCGTCGTGGCCGTCGACTTCACCGCCGACCACATCCGGGTGGCGGTCGGCGACAGTGACGGGAACATGGTCGCCCGCGAGGGCATCCCCTACGACGTCGCCGCTGACGCCCCGCGGGCGGTGCGCCGGGCCGCCTGGCTGGTCGAGACCCTGCTTCTGGCTGGCCGGACCGACCTGGGAACGGTGTCCATGGTCGTGGCCTCGACCCCCGGACCGATCGACCCGGACACCGGTGCGGTCGGCGGGATCTCCTGTGTTCCCCGCTGGTCCGGTTTCCGTCCGGCGGAGGTACTCAGCCAGCGGCTCGGGCTGCCCGTGCACGCCGAGAACGACGCCAACCTGGCGGTGCTGGCCGAACGCGACCGGGGTGCTGCCCAAGGCGCCGAGCACGTCATCCATCTGGTCCTGGGCGAGGGGGTCGGTGCGGGCATCGTGTTGTCCGGACGGCTCTTCCAAGGCGCGGGCGGTACCGCGGGGGAGGTCGGGCACATCGGGCTCGACCCGCGCGGCCAGGTGTGCCGTTGCGGCAACCGCGGCTGCCTGGAGACCTTCGTCGGTACGTCTTACTTGCTGAACATGCTGCCCCGGCACGTCGACCTGGCCCAGGGGACCGAGCCGGTCGGTCTGGCCGACCTGGTCGACTCGGCGCGGGAGGGTGCCCCCGGAAGCCGTCGGATCATCGCCGAGGCGGGCACCGCACTGGGCCAGGGCACCGCCATCATGTGCAACCTGTTCAACCCCGACCGGGTCGTGGTCGGGGGCGAGCTCGCCGAGGCCGGGGACCTGCTGCTGGAACCGATGTACCGGGCCATGGAGCTGGGAACGCTGGGTAGTGCGCTGGGTCGGCTGAAGCTGGTGCCGAGCGCGCTGGGCGCTGACGCCGCCCTCTACGGGGCGCTGGCGACGGCGGTTCACCGGGCCGCGTGACCTGGGCCCTGGCCGCGTGGATCGGGAAGGGCGTGTGCTGAGGTGGGGAGCGGCCTACTGAGCAGCCCGAATCATGATTTCAAGATCTGAAGTCAATTTCTGTAATGTTTCGGTTATGTGTTCAGTAGTTGACGTCAAGCCCGGGGCGGCGCTTGACTGCACAGCACCATCCGCGGGATCCCCCGCCCACCTCCCCACCCCGTTACGAGAGAGGCACCGGCGTTGAACACGAAACGCTCAGCCACACGACGCTCAGTCACCGGCGGTATCGCTGCGGTGACAGCGGCACTGGCCCTTGCCGCCACTGGCTGCGACGCCATCACCTCCGGCGGCGACGACGCCGGAGGTGAGACCCACACCCTGGAGGAAGGCTTCCACGTCGGACTGCTCCTGCCCGACCTGTACACCGCCCGGTACGAAGCCTTCGACTACCCGTTCTTCGAGGCGGCGCTCGAGGAGCAGTGCCCCAACTGCGAGCTGTCCTACGCCAACGCCGACGGTGAAGTCGACGAACAGCAGACCCAGGCGCAGGCGATGCTCACCGACGAGGTCGACATCCTCGTCCTGGACGCCGTCGACGCGGCTGCCTCCTCGGGCACCGTGAACGAGGCCACGAACCAGGGCGTGCCCGTGATCGCCTACGACCGCCTGGCCGAAGGCGGCGTCGACTCCTACATCTCCTTCGACAACCACCGTGTGGGACAGGTCCAGGCCGAGTCCCTGCTGGAGGCGCTGGAGATCAACGGTGAAGCGGGTGACGGGGAGATCGTCATGGTCAACGGTTCCCCCACCGACCCCAACGCCGCCGACTTCAAGGCCGGTGCGCACGAGATCCTCGACGGCCAGATCGACGTCGGCCAGGAGTACGACACCCCGGACTGGTCGCCGGAGGAGGCCACCACCCAGATGGAGGCCGCCATCACCGCCATGGGGGTGGACGAGATCTCCGGCGTCTACGCCGCCAACGACGGCATGGCCTCGGGTGTCATCGCCGCCCTGCGCAGCGCCGGTGTCAGCGTCGACGACCTGCCCCCGGTCACCGGCCAGGACGCGGAGCTGGCCGGGATTCAGCGCATCATCTCCGGTGAGCAGTACATGACCGTGTACAAGGAGATCCAGCCCCAGGCAGAGCTGGCCGCAGCCATGGCGATCGCGCTGGCCACCGGCGAGGAAGTGGAGGCCGGTGAACACACCGTGACCGAGATGGAGGACGGCGCCGGCGAGACCGTCGAGGCGCACCTCCTCGAGCCGGTCGCGGTCACCGAGGAGAACATCGGTGACACGGTCGTCTCGGACGGCTTCTACACCATCGAGGAGATCTGCACGGACGACTACGCAGACACCGACTTCTGCGAGGACGCGTAGGCACTCCGATTCGCACGCGGGGCGGGGCTCCCCCATCCGGAGGGAGGCCGCCCGCCCCGCGGCGGACGCGAGGAGAGGGAAGACCGCAGCACATGAGTACACCCGTCCTGGAACTGTCCGGGATCTCCAAGACCTTCGGGGCCGTGCGGGCCCTCGACGAGGTCGACTTCCATGTCGACGCGGGCGAGGTCGTCGCCCTGCTCGGCGACAACGGCGCCGGTAAGTCCACCCTGGTGAAGGTCATCGCCGGGGCGCACGCCGCCGACAGCGGCGGAGCCATCCACTGGGGTGACCAGACCGTCACTATCAACGCCCCCTCCGACGCCCAGAGGTTGGGAATCGCCACGATCTACCAGGACCTCGCCCTCTGCGACAACCTGGACATCGTCGGCAACCTCTTCCTCGGCACTGAACGGCTGCACTTTCCCGGGACGCTCGACGAGGTCGAGATGGAGCGCCGCTCCTGGGAGCTCCTGGACTCCCTGTCGGTCAGCATCCCCGACCTCCGGGTGCCCGTGGCCTCCCTCTCCGGTGGGCAGCGCCAGATCGTGGCGATCGCCCGCGCCCTGCTGGGCGAACCGCGCGTCGTGCTGCTCGACGAGCCCACCGCCGCTCTAGGGGTGGCCCAGACCGCGCAGGTCCTCGACCTCATCGAACGCCTGCGCGACCAAGGCCTGGGGGTGGTGCTCATCAGCCACAACATGGCCGATGTGCGCGCGGTCGCCGACCGGGTCTCGGTTCTGCGCCTGGGCCGGAACGCGGGTGAATTCGACGTGGCCAACACCAGTTACGAGGAGATCGTGGCCGCCATCACCGGGGCCTCGGACAACCCCGTCACCCGCCGCTCCACCCGTGGCGGCGAGGAGCCCCTTGCTTCGGAGGACAAGCGATGAGCCAACAGACCCCGGTCACAGACGAACCGGGCCAGGGCGCCGGGGCGCCGGACGGAGCCCGCCGCGACCCGAGGCTGCTCTCGGTGGCCGCTACCCCCAGCGGCTGGTGGGCCGCCATCAAGCGCAACGTGCGCGCGGGGGAGCTCGGTGCGGCACCCGTCGTCATCGGACTGATCCTCATCGCGATCGTCTTCCAGTCGCTCAACGACCGCTTCCTGTCCCCGCAGAACCTGTCCAACCTCACCGTGCAGATCGCCGCCATCGGTCTGATGACCACCGGCGTCATCATGGTCCTGCTGCTCGGCGAGATCGACCTGTCCATCGGCTCGGTTGCGGGTCTGGCCGCAGGGTTCCTGGCCGTGGTGGTGATGCGGCACGGCTGGCCGGAGTGGGCGGGCATCCTCGCCACCCTGGCCGTGGGCCTCCTCGTCGGCCTCGTCCACGGCGTCATCTTCGCCAAGATCGGCGTGCCGGCCTTCGTGGTGACACTCGCCGGACTCCTGGGATGGCAAGGACTGCACCTGTTCCTGATGGCGCCCGACGGCACCATCAACACCCGGTCCGACGGGCTCATCGTTGCGCTGACCCAGACCTACTTCGTGCCGTGGATCGGCTGGACGATCGTGGTCCTCACGCTCGTCCTCTACCTGGTCTCGGGCCTCACGGTGGAGCGTCGGCGCCGCCTGACGCAACTGTCCTACAAACCGCTCCCCGAGGTGCTGCTGCGCACCGGGCTGCTGGCCCTGCCCTTGGTGGCGGGTGTGTGGATCGTCAACCAGCACAACGGTGTCTCCCTGGCCTTCCTGATCTTCGTGGGCGCGGTGGTCATCCTGGACCTCGTGCTGCGCAAGACCCGCTACGGGCGCATGGTCTACGCGGTGGGCGGCAACGCCGAGGCCGCGCGCAGGGCCGGTATCAACGTCGTCCTGATCCGTGTGTCGGTCTTCGGGATCGCCTCCACACTCGCCGCCCTCGGCGGGATCATGCTGGTCTCCCGCAACATCGCTGCGAGCACGACCACCGGTGGCGGCCAGGAACTCATGTTGGCCATCGCCGCGGCGGTGATCGGCGGCACCAGCCTGTTCGGCGGCCGGGGCAACGCCTACTCCGCCCTGCTCGGCGGGCTGGTACTGGGCGCCATCACCTCCGGGCTCCTGCTGCTGCCCAACGTGGACACCTCGGTGCGCTTCATGATCACCGCCGCGGTCCTGCTGATCGCCGTCATCCTCGACGCGATCTCCCGGCGGGGCCGCAAGACCCACGCGAGAGGCGGCGCATAGGGCCTCTAGGCTCCCGGCACCCCCGATCCAACCCCGGAGGAGAACGGCGCATCGTATCGCCGTAGAGCCCGGGCCGGTCACCACTCCCACCGGCCCGGGCTCCTTCGTGCACCGGCGCCTCCGTGTGATCCGCCCCACATCTGGCCACCCCGGGGTGGCTGTGCGCCCGCACCGAACCCGCCCCGAAACCCCGTTCCGGGCCGCATGCGGCCCAGCCGCCGCGCCGGCACCGTGCCCGAACCCGTGCTTCCCGGTCTGAGCTGGCCGGACGCTGCCGCGGACTGCGGCACGGTTGTCTGAGGGACGGTCGGTCGCTGTGACCTGTCCCACCCGTGTTCCCCAGATCCCTTGGTCCCGTGCCGTTGGAGGCGAAAGTCCCGAGGTCAGGGGCGGATCCGGCGCTTGTCTGAGCGCTGCTAGTTTCGCCGCGTCAAGCCACCCAGCACCCGTGGCGCCGCGGCTCACGGGTGTGCACACAGGAGAGCCATGCGCAAGATCCTCGTCGTCGGTGCCGGGCAGTCCGGGCTCCAGCTCGCCCTCGGCCTGCTCTCGGAGGACTACGACGTCACCCTGGTCAACCCGCAGGGGCCTGAGGAGGTCCGAGCCGGACGGGTTCAGTCCACCCAGTGCCTGTTCGGGCCGGCGCTCCGCCGCGAACGCCGCCACGGGTTGGCCTTCTGGGACGAGCGCGCCCCCGAGGTCACCGGGGTGGGAGTGAGGGTCGCTGACCGGTCCGGGGGAGGCGTCCCGGAGGCGGACTGGGTCGGTCGGCTGGAGGAGCCCGCCCAGTCGGTGGACCAGCGCCTGAAGCTCGCCGCCTGGATGGAGCTGTTCGCCCAGGGCGGCGGCCGGGTCGTCCGTCAGAGGGTCGGCCCTGAGGACCTGGGGCGGTTCGCCGACGAGCACGACCTCGCCGTCGTGGCCGCGGGCCGGGGGGAGCTGGCCGAGCTCTTCCCCCGCGACGCCAACAGATCCCCCTTCAAAGAGCCACAGCGCGCCCTGTCGTTGGCGTACGTCACCGGGGCCGAACCGCACCCCCGAGGCGGGGTTCTGAGCCGTACGGCGGTGCCGGGGGCCGGTGAGCTCTTCACCCTGCCCACCCTCTCCCTCGCGGGTGTCTGCGAGGCCGTCATGGTCGAGGCCGTGCCCGGCGGCCCCCTCGACCGCCCGCTGGGCGAGAGGGCCACGGGGGAGGACACCTTGGCGGCGCTGCTCGACGTCCTGCGGAGCCACGCCCCCTGGGAGCACGAGCGCTTCACCCGCGCACGCCTGGCCGACCCGATGGCCGCCCTGCGCGGCGGCTACACGCCCGCGGTCCGCGAGCCGGTAGCCCGCCTCGCGGACGGAACCCCCGTGCTCGGTATGGCTGATTCCGTGGTCAGCAACGACCCGATCACCGCACAGGGCGCCAACATGGCCTCCCTGTGCGCGGAGGTCTACCGCCGCGCGATCGTCGACCACGGCACACGCCCCTTCGACGAGCCGTTCATGCGCGCGGCCTTCAGCGACTACTGGCGCCGCGCCCGTCAGGTGACCGCGTGGAGCAGGGTCATGCTGTCCGGTCCGCACCACGTGTGGGAGCTGTACCGGCTGGCCGACCGGCACCAGCCCACCGCGGACCGGTTCGCCAACTCCTTCAGCGAGCCCGCAGGGCTGATCGAATGGTTCCTCCACCCGGAGCGCGCGATGGCTTACGTGGACTCGGTGCGCAGCGCAGAACCCGCACGCTCATCCCATGTCCCTATCTCCTAATCCCGATCGGACAGCAGGGGATATAGCGTCGGTCCCCTCATGTTCGCTGACCTCCTCACACCCACTGCCCACGGCCTGTTCGGCGAGATCGACGCCTGGGTCTTCCTCCTCGCGGCGGCGGCCGCGGTACTCGCCGGGGCCGCCGTCCAGAGCATGGTCGGCCTCGGCCTGGGGCTGGTCGCCGCCCCGGTCATCTCCTTCCTCGACCCCACACTCATGCCCGGGTCGCTACTCATCACCGTGATCATCCTCCCGGTGCTCACGCTCCTCCAAGAGTGGCGGCACGTGGACTGGTACGGCATGGCCTGGGGGCTGCCCGCGCGCGTGCCCGGCACCCTTGCGGGGGTGTGGGTCGTGGCCGTGCTCGAACCCCGCGCCCTGGCCGCGGTGGTCGGGGTCATGGTGCTCGTGGCCGTCATCCTGACGGTGTGGGCCTTCCGGGTCCGCATCACCCCGCTCTCCCTGGTCACGGCGGGTATCCTGTCCGGCTTCGGGGGTACCGCCACATCGGTGGGCGGGCCGCCCATGGCCCTGCTCTACCAGTACGAACGTCCGGAGCGCGTACGCGCCACCCTGGCCGCGTTCTTCCTGTTCGGCGGCGCGATCTCCCTAATCGCCCTCGGGGCCGGGGGGCAGATCGACGGCCGAACGGCAGCCGCCGGCATCGCCGCCATCCCCTTCGTCGGCATCGGATTCCTCCTCGGCAGCCGGCTCCGCCGCTGGGTCGACCCCGGCAAACTGCGCGTCGGTCTGCTGGGCGTGGTGACCGTCTCCGCGATCGGCCTTCTCGCGCAGGCCGTGTTCGGATAGCGTCGCAGCCGGGCAGCCAGCGGTAACCGCGCTGCCAAAAGCGAGTAACCTACGCCGAAAACCGTTTGGGGAGGTGCCGTGCCCGGTACCGTCCCGATGGGGCACACACGTCAACACCCGAGACGGCGTCGAATCCGTAATCTCGGGGACTGCTGGGTATGACCCGTGGGCGAACGCCCATAAACTCGGTTGGGTATACCTGCCGGTAACCAATACCGGCCCACGTCAGGGGCCGGACACGGCAAACGTAAGCGGACACGCTGGACGAGGGGACTGACGAGACAGTGGCACTGTTCGAGTCGATACACAATCCGGAAGCGCTCAAGAAGCTCCCGGCCGACCAGCTCCCTGCGCTGGCCCAGGAGATCAGGGACTTCCTGATCGACTCCTGCTCCCAGACCGGTGGGCATCTCGGCCCCAGTCTCGGCGTCGTCGAGTTGAGCATCGCGCTGCACCGCGTCTTCGACTCACCCAAGGACCCCATCCTCTTCGACACCGGTCACCAGGCCTACGCCCACAAGGTGCTCACCGGCCGCCACGACTTCACCAACCTCAAGTCCGAGGGCGGCCTGTCCGGTTACCCCTCCAGGTCCGAGTCCGAGCACGACTTCATCGAGAACTCCCACGCCTCCACTTCGCTGTCCTACGCCGACGGCATGGCCAAGGCCAACGAGGTCCGGGGCCGCACCGACCGGACCGTCGTCGCCGTCATCGGCGACGGGGCCCTCACCGGCGGCATGTCCTGGGAGGCCCTCAACAACATCGCCGAGAAGAAGAACCGGCGCCTGGTCATCGTGGTCAACGACAACGGCCGCTCCTACTCGCCCACCAGGGGCGGTCTGGCCGACCACCTGGCCTCGCTGCGCATGAACCCCGGCTATGAGCAGGCCCTCGACCTGGCCAAGACCACCCTCAACCGCACCCCCGTGGTCGGACAGCCCCTCTACGAGGCATTGCACGGCCTCAAGAAGGGCGTGAAGGACGCCATCCAGCCGCAGATGATGTTCGAGGACCTCGGCCTGAAGTACCTCGGTCCCATCGACGGGCACGACGAGGCCGCCGTGGAGACGGCGCTGCGCCGTGCACGGGACTTCGGCGGACCGGCAATCGTCCACGTCATCACGCAGAAGGGCAAGGGCTACGCCCCGGCGGAGAACCACGACGAGGACCAGTTCCACGCCCCCGGCCCCTTCGACGTCGACACCGGCAAGGCCAAGGCCGGACCCAAGGTCGAGAAGTGGACCTCGGTCTTCGCCGACACCATGGTCGAGCTCGGCGGGGAGCGCTCGGACATCGTCGGGATCACCGCCGCGATGCTCCACCCCACCGGCCTGAACAAGTTCGCCGACGCCTACCCGGACCGGACCTTCGACGTCGGCATCGCGGAGCAGCACGCCGCCACGGCCGCCACCGGCATGGCGATGAACGGCCTGCACCCGGTGATCGCGGTCTACGCGACCTTCCTCAACCGCTGTTTCGACCAGTTGCTCATGGACGCCGCCCTGCACCGCCAGGGCGTCACCTTCTGCCTGGACCGCGCCGGAATCACCGGAAACGACGGTGCCAGTCACAACGGCATGTGGGACATGTCCATCCTCCAGGTGGTCCCCGGCCTTAGCCTGGCCGCCCCGCGCGACGCCGCGCGCCTGCGCGCCCTTCTGCGCGAGGCCGTGGCCGTCGACGACGCGCCCACCGTCGTGCGCTACCCCAAGGGCGCGGTCGCCGAAGAGCTGCCCGAGATCGGCAAGGTCGGCTCCATGGACCTGCTGCGCCGCGCCGCCGACGGCGGTCACGGCAAGGACCTGCTCATCGTGGGTGTGGGCACCATGGCCCAGGTCGCCTGCGAGGTCGCCGACCGCATGGCGGACCAGGGCATCGGTGTCTCGGTCGTCGACCCCCGCTGGGTCAAGCCCCTGGACGAGGCACTGGTGGCCGAGGCCGCCGAGTACTCGGTGGTCGCGGTGGTGGAGGACAACGGCCGTACCGGTGCCGTCGGCGACGCCGTGGCCCGCCTGCTGCGCGACCGCGACGTGGACGTGCCCGTGCGCACCTTCGGTATTGAGCAGGAGTTCCTGGACCACGCCAAGCGCGACCAGATCCTCCAGGAACAGGGACTGACTCCGCAGGAGCTGTCCCGCAAGCTCACCGAGACCGTGTCCCGCCGGGGTGAGGGCGCAAGGACCGCGTCCGAGCTGGCCGAGGAGAAGGCCTGAAGGCCCTGTTGAGGCCCGGCCGAGGCCGGAACGCACGGTCCACAGGTCCCCCTGGCAGCATCGGAAGCTCCTCCGGTGCTGCCAGAATGGGGTCATGGCCACTCCCGCAGCCGACCACCAGAGCCCCGAGCAGCCCCGCCCGGACGACGGGGACCCGCTTCGAGTAGCGGTGATCGGATCCGGTCCCGCCGGGGTCTACGCCGCGGACGCGTTGACCAGGCAGCGGCGCGTGCCGGTCCGTGTGGACGTCCTCGACCGCCTGCCCACGCCCTACGGCCTGGTCCGCTACGGCGTCGCACCGGACCACACCAAGATCAAGGGTGTGGCTCGGGCGCTGCGCGGGGTCCTGGAACACCCGGACGTGCGTTTCGTCGGCGGGGTCGAGTTCGGCACCGACCTCACCCGCGCCGACCTGGCCCGTTCCCACCACGCCGTCGTCTACGCCACGGGTGCCAGCGTCGACCGGCGGATGGGCGTGCCCGGTGAGGACCTCCCGGGCAGTGTCGCCGCCACCGACTTCGTGAACTGGTACTGCGGCCATCCCGACAGCGAGATGGAACGGTTCGTGCTGGACACGGAGGAGGTCGTGGTGGTGGGGGCGGGCAACGTCGCCATCGACGTCGCCCGGATCCTGGTCAAGACCGCCGACGAGCTCCGCCACACCGACATCCCCCAGGCCGCCCTGGAGGTGCTCGCCGCCAGCAGGGTGCGCACCGTGCACGTCCTGGCCCGCCGCGGCCCCCTCCAGGCCAAGTTCACCGCACCCGAGCTGCGCGACCTCCTGGCGCTGCCCGGGGTGGACGTGGTGGTGCGCCCGGAGCAGGTGGACATCGACCCCACCGAGGTCGGCACCGACCAACCCGAACTGCGCCGGGTCGCCCGGGCCGCACGCACCAACCTCAAGCTCCTGCGCGAGCAGGCCGGTCGACCTCCCCAAGGCCGTCCCCGACGTCTGGAGATCCACTTCTGGACCCGCCCGGCGGAGATCCTCGGCACTGAGCGGGTGGACGGCCTGCGCGTCGAGCACACGCGCCTGGACGATGAGGAGCGCTTGGTGGGCACCGGTGAGCACAGCGTCCTGGACGCCGGGATGGTGCTGCGGTCGGTAGGCTACGCCGGTGTGCCCCTCACGGGAGTGCCCTTCGACGATGCCGGGCGCACGGTGCCGCACGACCTGGGCCGTGTTCTGGACACCGACGGCCGTGTCGTGCGCGGCGACTACGTGGCCGGGTGGATCAAACGGGGTGCCACGGGGGTGATCGGCACGAACAAGTCCGACGCCGCCGGTACCGTCCGCTCCTTGCTCGAGGACGCCGAGGACCTGCGCGGCTCGGTTCCGGAACCGGTTGACCTGGCGGAGGTCCTGGACAGGCGGGGACTCGCCTACAGCGACTACGACGACTGGCTGCGCATCGACAACGCCGAGGCCGGCCACGCTGCCGAGCTGGACCGGGGCGAGCGGGTCAAGCTGCACGGGTGGGGCGCCTACCGCAGGGTCCTAGGGGAGCGGTGACCGGCCGGACCATCGGCTGTGTACGCCCGCGGATACGGGGTCAGGCCACGTCGGGTTCGTCGGCCGCATAGGTGTTGCAGTCGCCCACGGTCTCGCTCGACCACCCCGATTCCAGCCAGAGTGCGCGGTTGGCCGCGCTGCCGTGCGTCTCCAGGTCACCGTCGCCGTTGAAGTGCTGGTTGACCACGTCCAGGGCGTCGCCGTCGGGGTCGGTCAGGCCGCGCAGGCCGACACCGGCCATGCATTCGGCCTGGAGTTCGGTCCGGCGCAGCGTGTCCAGTTCGTCGGCCTCGGTGCCCGCGGTCCGGCGCAGGTCGTGGGAGACGCTCAGGATCCCCGTCGCGTACTGCACGTGGTGTGCGTACTCGTGGCCCATCAGTGCGAGCCACACGTGCTCCTGGTGGCCCCCCGGAACCTGGGCCCCGACCTCGCGCACGTTCGGGAGCACCACGGTGATCTGGCTCCGGTCGCTTTCGTAGTAGGCCAGGGTGAAGGCCTCCTCGGTGTCGGTGTCGAGGGAATCATCGGTGACGGTGATGTCGGGCAGGTCGGGGACCAGGCCGAGCTCGGCCATGACCGGGGCCCAGAGTTCGTCCAGGCAGTCGCCCGCCTCGCCGGCGAACCCCTTCCACGACTCGTCCGAGGTCATGTCGAGTGCGGGTAGGTCGCACTCGACCGGTTCCGGCACGGCGGCGTCGTACACGGGGTGATCGACCAGATCCACGTCCACGGGGTCGGGTTGGACGTACAGCTCGCTGTCGTAGTAGACGGACACGTCCGTGCCCCCGGTCTCGGGTTCCTCCTGCGGAGTGGTGGCCACGATGGCCACGCTGGCGATCAGCGCCACCAGGGCCACCGAGGCGGCGGCGAACGCCCAAGCGATGACGGCCGGACCGCGGTCGCGCCGGGGGCGCGTGGGCGGTCGGCCATGGGAGGGCCCCCAGTGCTGGTACGGGGCCCACGGGTGCGGACTCCGCTGTTGCTGCCACTGTTGGTGCTGTGCCCCCTGGTGCGGCCACTGCTGCGCCCCCCACTGCCAGTTCTGGAACCCGGACTGGGGAGGCTGAGGCCGGGCGTGTGCGGGCGGAGCATGTGGCGGCAGAGGTCGGACCTGCGTCTGCTGGGCTTGCTGGGGCTGTGTTTGCGAGGGCGGCCCGGGGTTCGGCCAGTGCTGGCCTTGACCCTGGCCCGGTTGGGCCGGTCCGCGCCCGGGCGGTGGGGGAGTGTTCTCCCCGGGCTCTTCAGCGCCGGTTCGGTTCTCCACGGGTCGTCCTCGTCGTCGCGCCAACACGGGCAGGGCATATCCGGTTCGTCACTACGAAACGGGCAAGTGCCGCAGACCTCCAGTATGGGGCTTAAAAGGTCATTCTGCTGCGAGGCTGTCCCCGCGTTATGAGGCCCGCGCCCCGTGCGGAGGGAAGTACCGCACCCCGAGGTCCCTTGCCATGTTCTGAAGCTCGGACTCGAAGAGTGGTTCCATGTCGCGCACCACGAAGTTCAGGTGTTGGAACACCTCCATGCACACCACCCCGTACAGCCGCACCCAGCACGTGGTGAGCACCATCGCGGCGCCTTCGGGGATGTCGGGTGAGGAGAAGCCCACGGTGTCGGCGAAGGAGCGCAGCTCCGTGCGCAGTTCGGGTGCGAGGTCCTCGTCGGCGGGCACGCTGAAGCGCTCCTCGGACACCAGGCGGTCGAAGAGCGTGAAGAACGTGGAGCCGAACTTGCGCCCGGCCTCCAAGGCGACGGTGATGTCGGTGTCGGGGTCGATCCGGGTGCGCGGGCCGAACATCACCGAGAACTCGGTCTGGTGGGTGATGGCCCAGGTCCGGAAGGCGCGCAACGAGGTGAGGATGCGCCCGTCGGTGTCCTCGGCGGGCATGCTGGCGTCGGCCGCGGCCACCGCGTCGGCCAGCTCCTCGTACATGTCCGCCGTGATCGCCACCAGCAGCGCGTCGATCCCCGGCACGTACCGGTAGAGGCCCGGGGCGGTCATGCCCATCTCCCGGGCGATCGCGCGAAGGGAGACCCCGGCGACCCCGAACTCCACGAGGTGCTTGCGGGCGATTTCCTTTATCTCGGCGAGTGTGGCTTCACGCACACGTTCGCGGCGGCTCAGGGTGCCCCCGGTCCGGTGGTCGCTTGTGACCGGCGGTTTCGTCATCTGTTGCGGTACACCCCGTCTCGCGCGCCAGGGTCGCGGCGCTGTGGTTCTCTTCGGCGATATTGACATCGTAATGCCCGCACGCTTTAGTGAACACCGTTAGCAAACGCTGTTCACGTTCATGACGACTGTTCGCGCGAAAGGGCGGCCCATGCCGACACACACGGGGATCTTCGGCCGACTGGGGCTCGGCGCCCACCGGGGCAGGTGGTGGGTCCTGGCACTGACCGGGCTCTTCACCGCCTTCTCCGTGGTGTGGGGCCTCGGGGTCTTCAACGACGTCAGCGAGAGCGGCTTCGAGGACCCCGGCTCCGAGTCGTCCCAGGCCATGGACGTCCTCCAAGACGAGCTCGGCCACGACGACATCGACATCGTCGCCGTCTACCGCAGCGACGAGATGCAGGTGGACAACCCGACCTTCGCGGCGGCGATGCAGCGGATGGCCGACGACCTGCCCGAGGACGTCATCGCCGGGTACGACCTCTACCTCGACGAGGAGCTCGACGACATCGAGCGGGGCATGCTCGTCTCCGAGGACATGCAGGCCACCTACATGCCGGTCACCCTCACCGGACAGTCGCACGAGGAGCGCCTGCACCAGTTCGAGGCTGCCTCCGAGGCGCTGGAGTCCGGCCCCCTGGAGAGCCACCTGGGCGGACCGATCGCGGTGGAGCACGAGCTCTCCGAGACCGCGGAGACCGACATCATCCGGGCCGAACTCATCACCCTGCCGCTCCTCCTGCTCCTCCTCGTCGTGATCTTCGGTGGCCTGATCGCCGGCCTCGTCCCTCTCGCGGTGGGCGCACTGGCGATCCTCGGCTCCCTTACCGTGCTGCGCGCCCTCACCTACGTGACCGAGGTGTCGGTGTTCGCCATCAACGTGGCGACCCTCCTCGGCCTCGGTCTGGCGATCGACTACGGGCTGTTCATGGTCAGCCGCTTCCGTGAGGAGCTCAACAAGGGCCGCTCGGTACCGGACGCGGTCCGTCGCACGGTCGACACCGCCGGGCGCACCGTCGCCTTTTCCGGCGTCATCGTGGGTATCGCCTTCGCGGGTCTGCTGTTCTTCCCCCAGCCCATCCTGCAGTCCATCGGTTGGGGCGGCATCGCAGTTGTGGCCTTCGACCTCCTCGCCGCACTGGTCTTCCTGCCCGCACTGATGTCCGTGGTCGGCCACCGGATCGACAAGCTCAAGCTGCCGCTGCCCCGGCGGACCGTCACCGGGGTGATCGACGAGAACGCGGGTGCTTGGGCCCGCCTGGCCCGGACGGTGATGCGCGGGCCAGCCGTGTCGCTGGTCGCGGTGGGGTGCGTCCTGGCCGCCTTCACCTCCGGCCTCGCCTCGACCGAACTCGGCGCCACTGATCAGCGCTACCTGCGCGCCGAAGCCGACAGCCGGATCGGCACCGAGGCCATGGGTGACGACTTCCCGGCCGGCGAGGTGGGGCGCCTCCACGTGGCGGTGGTGGGCGACAGCTCGGAGGACGAGCTCGACGAGTACGTCGAACGCCTCGACACGCTGCCCGGCGCGCTCCGGACCACGCTCCACCGCGCAGGGGAGGGAATCACCCACGTCGAGGTCGCCTACCAGGGCGCCACCGACGACCCGGAGGTCTCCGACCTGGTGCACGACGTCCGCGCCGACCCCGGACCGGAGGGCTCCGAGGAGGTCTTGGTGGGCGGTGTGGCTGCCATGCAGCTGGACAACCTGGACGCCCTGATCGCGGAATCGCCCAAGACGGTCGCCTTCATCATCGCCTCCACGCTGCTGCTCCTCTTCCTCGCCTTCGGCTCCGTCGTCCTGCCGATCAAGGCGGTCCTGATGGGCGCGCTCTCACTGGGGGCCTCGCTGGGTGTGGTGGTCTGGGGGTTCCAGGAGGGCTACTTCGCGGGACTGCTCGGTTTCGAGGCGGTCGGCACCATCGACCCCACCTACCTGGTCCTCATCATGATCGTGTCCTTCGGCCTGGCGATGGACTACGAGCTGTTCCTGCTCAGCCGGGTTCGGGAGGAATACCTGCGCAGCGGCGACAACGCCCGCTCGGTGGCCCTGGGGTTGCAGCGCACGGGACAGATCATCACCAGCGCCGCCCTGCTGCTGGGCGTGGTGCTCCTGGCGATGGGCACCTCGGGCCTGCTCTTCCTGAAGGTCATCGGGGTCGGCCTCGCGCTCGCGGTGCTCGTGGACGCCACTTTGGTCCGGGCGATCATGGTGCCCGCCTCCATGCGCCTGCTCGGTGACTGGAACTGGTGGCTGCCGCGCCCGCTGCGCTGGCTGCACGACCGGATCGGTATCTCCGAGGGCGGCGACGAGGAGGTCGACTCGCTCCCCGCCGCCCGGGATGAGAACGAGAAGGGGAAGGGACAGGAGAAGGTGCCCGCGGGCGTCTGACCGCCCCCGCTCGCGGACCCCCGCTTCCCAGGGCCCCGCCCGGCATGACGCCGGTCGGGGCCTTCGTATGTGATATGCGCCATTGATGATCAACTTGATTGATCGTATGTGGGGCATACTATATTTCAGAACTACAGGTCAGAGAACGGTGCACCTGCCCCGGCGCCACACGCACCCAGGAGACCCCATGTCCGCCGCACCCACCACGACTTCGCCGACGAGCCCCGAAACCCCGGAACCACCCCGGCCGCCGCTCCTCGCCCGGCTGGGCCGAGGGGTGGCACGGCGCCCCGGCCGCGTCCTCCTCACCGCCGTCATCGTCTGCTTGGCGGCGCTCGTCCTGGCCTCCGGCACCCTCGACCGACTCATGCTCAGCCGTTTCGAAAGCCCCGGTTCGGAGTCCATCGAGGTCGAGCAAGCCCTCCAGGAGCAGTTCGGTACCGGAAAGCACCACTTCCTACTGCTGGTCACCGCCGAACAGGGCACCGTGGACGACCCCGAGGTGGTGGCGGCCGCCACAGACCTGGAACAGGAGATGGCCGCCCGGGAGGGCGTCGTCGAGACCGCCTCCTACTGGTCACGCGACGGTTCACCGTCCCTGCGATCCGACGATGCCACCCAAGCCCTCGTCACCGTGCGGATGGCGGGCGACGTCACCGAGGCCCGCGCCGCACTCGCCGATATCTCACCGGAGTTCACGCGTTCGGACGATCTGATCAGGGTGGAGGTCGGCGGCGGCGACGAGATCTTCCGCCAAGCCGCCTCGCAGGCCCAGAGCGACTTCGTGCGTGCTGAGATCATCATCCTGCCGCTGGTCTTCGCCCTGCTCCTGCTGCTCTACCGCAGGGCCTCGATCGCCGGACTCACCCTGGCCATGGGTGTGTTCTCGGTGATCACGACTCTCGCTCTCCTGCGCGGTGCCGCCGCACTGACCGAGGTGTCCACCTTCGCCGCCAACCTGACCCTGGTCATGGGTATCGGGCTGGGGGTCGACTACAGTCTGTTCGTCATCAACCGCTTCCGCGAGGAACTGGCCCGGGGGCACACGGTGCCCGAGGCCGTGCAGCTCTCGGTGGTGCGGGCGGGGCGCACGGTCCTCTTCAGCGGGCTCACCGTGGCCGTCTCCCTCTCCTGCCTGGTGCTCTTCCCCTTTCCCTTCCTGCGGTCCTTCGCCTACGCGGGGGTGGGCGTGGTCCTGACGGCCATGATCGCCGCCCTGGTGATCCTGCCGGCGGCGCTGGCCAAGGTGGGGCACCGGATCCAGCCCCGCCGCGAACCCCGCGCCGACCGTGGCTGGTGGCACGCCACCTCGCTACGGATGATGCGCCGCCCCCTGCTTTACGGCCTGCCCGCCCTCGGCCTGGTCCTGGTGCTCGCCTCGCCCGCGCTCGGGCTCAACTTCGGACTCCCCGACGCCCGCGTTCTGCCCGAGGGAAACTCCAGTCGCGATGTCCAGGAACAGATCGAGGCGGGCTTCTCCCAGGAGGAGATGGACGCCGTCCACGTACTGGTGGACCTTCCCGCCGCCGAGACCGCGCGGATCGACCCGTACGCGAGCGCTCTCTCCCAGGTGGACGGGGTGAGCCAGGTCGACGCGCTCATCGGGACCTACCAGGACGGGCAGCGCACCATTGAGCCCGGCGCCTCAGCCGAGGAGCGCTTCACCTCCGACGAGGCGGCCTGGCTGTCGGTGGTGCCCTCCGTCGAGGCCCTGGACGACGCCTCCGGGCTCATCGACCGCGTCCGGGACGTCCCCGCGCCCGCGCCCACCGAGATCGGCGGTTACCCGGCCGACCTCACCGACTTCAGCGACGCGCTGCTGGACCGGGTCCCGCTGGTGTTCGGCATGATCCTGCTGGTCACGTTCCTCCTGCTGTTCCTGATGACCGGGAGCCTGCTGCTGCCGCTCAAGGCGGTCGTGCTCAACGTCCTCAGCCTGGCTGTGATGTTCGGGGTGATCGTGTGGATCTTCCAAGAGGGCAACCTGTCCGGCCTCCTGGGCATCACCGCCGACGGGACCTTGGAGGTGACCTTCCCGATCCTGATGTTCTGCGTCGCCTTCGGCCTGTCCATGGACTACGAGGTGTTCATGCTGTCCCGGATCAAGGAGGAGTACGACCTCACCGGCGACACCACCTCGGCGGTGGCCGCGGGGCTCCAGCGCAGCGGCCCCCTGGTGACCGCGGCCGCCGTGGTACTGGCCGCCTCCTTCGCTGTCTACGCGACCTCGAGCGTGTTCTACCTGATCATGCTGGCCGTGGGCATGGCAGCGGTGATCCTGGTCGACGCCACGCTGATCCGGGGGGTGCTGGTGCCGGTGTTCATGCGCTTGGCGGGAGGAGCCAACTGGTGGGCGCCCCGCCCGCTGCGTCGCCTGCACGAGCGGCTCGGGCTCGCCCACTGACCTACTCGGTCTTCGTGACCCGGGGGTGCTGGCCGAGCAGCCGACCGGACAGCTCGTGCAGGGTGTTGCGCTCGTCCTCGGAGATGCCCGCGAAGAACTCCCGCTCCGTCCGTTCCACCGCCGTGCAGGCCTCGGCCAGCGCCTCCCTGGCCCGCGCGGTGGGGGTGACGATGTACCGCCGCCGGTCGTGGGGATTGCGCACCCGCTCCACCAGCCCCAACCGCTCCAGCTCGTCCACGACCCCCACCATGACGTTGGGGTCGATCCCGAGCGTGCGACTGAGCTCCCGCTGCGAGGGCTCGGCCATCGTGGCGGCGGTGGCCAACACGTGGAACTGCCGCGCGTTGACGTCCATGGGCTCGAACACCGAGGCCGTGGTCGCCTGCACCAGCTCACCCAGCTTGATCAGCCGGAACCCGGTCAGGTGCCACAGGGGGGAGTCCCGCTCGCTCGCCTCGCTCATGCACTCATCCTACGTCCGGCCGACCATCGGTATGGGGGACGGTCAGCCGGACGTAGGAATCAGGCCTCGAAGAGCTCGTCGATGTGCGTGATGTCGAACGCCCTGTCGAACCAGATGCTGAGCTGATCCAGGTCGCGGCAGTTCAGAAGTGTGGGCGTGACTGTCCTTGTCGACCGAGGTCCGACGCTTCCGGAGAACGTAAAGGAGATCTGTGCGCTTCTCTTCGACGCGGCCCTTGGCCTCGCCCCTAGCCTCGCCTTCGGCCTTCAGGCTTTCGGTCCAGGCACTCGTGTACTCGTAGGTGTCAGCCATCATGAGTTCCTCCAAGGCCCGCTGGCCGTTGCTGTCGGTGAGCAGGTGAAGCGCGTATCCAACAGACTTCGTTGCCATTTCCAGGTCGATCGAATCCAAGCCGCTATGCAGGGCCTTGATCACATCCGGGTCGGCCGGCCCGTGGGCTGCCGCGGACAGCACGCCCAGGGTCGGGTAACGGCCGACCTGCTCCGGGTCGGTGACCACCGGGATGTGTTCGGGTCCCAGCACGATGGGGTTCAGGACGAACCCCGGGTGGCCGAGCTGGATGGGTCGGTTGTACCAGTCAGCGACGTGCTGCCTGGGGCAGATGACCAGCAGTGACACCGGGCACTCGTTCTTGGAACGCAGTGAGGCTACGTACTCGGGCCAGGTGAAGCGTTTGCGCTCCTTCTCGTCCCGTTGGACCTCGACGACGATGCCCATCAGCTTGCCGAAAAGGTCCTCGTCGACTTTGCCGCGCAGCATGATCGCCACGTCGGAACGCCGTTCGACCGGGTCGACGTGTCCGAGGTCGCAGGAGGTCAGCTCGCTGCGATCGTACTTCGGTACCTCCACTCCGAGGTCTCGTAGGAAGCCCACCGCCATGTCGGGGGCGTCGGAGAACAACTCCGCGTAGATCTGGTGTTCAGGGGAGACTGCCACGAGCCAAACATTACATAGGGTTACTGTTAAGTATGTTCCTGTAATCGAAATGCAGGCATAAGTCGTCTTTCCGTGGAAAAGAGTGGGTGGCGGTGCCGGACACGGAAAAGTACGGTCGTTCGCGGTGCGGAGTTCGCCCGGGCGTCGCCCTCCCGTTCCCCGACCCGTGTTGCCTCGCCAGCGCCTTGCACACCACCCACCCGAGGACGTGACATTGGGACTTTCCACGGAACAGGCGACCGCCGCGGTCTGGGACGGCCCCCAGCGAGGGTTCCGCCTCGCGAGTTTCGGCCTCCCCGAGCCCGGCCCGGGGGAGGCCGTGGTGCGGACCGGGGCGGCCACCGTGTGCGGCAGCGATCTGCACACGGTGCGCGGTGACCGGCCTACCCCGGTCCCGACCGTCCTGGGGCACGAGGCCGTCGGGACCGTGCTCGCGGCCGGTCCGGGGACCACCACCCATGACGGTAGGCCCCTGGCGCCGGGCACCCGTGTCACGTGGACCATCGGGACCTCCTGCGGTGACTGCCCCCGCTGTCTGCGCGGCATCCCGCAGAAGTGCGCACGGCTGCGAAAATACGGCCACGAGGCCATCTCTGACCGGTGGGCGCTCAACGGAGGCTACGCCAGCCACTGCCACCTGCTCGCCGGGACCGGGATCGTCCCCGTCCCCGGGCACCTGCCCGACGCCGTGCTGGCGCCGGCCAACTGCGCCACCGCCACCGTGGTGAACGCGCTGCGCGGTACCGGAGTCCGGTCGGCCCGCGTGGTCGTGGTACAGGGCTGCGGGATGCTGGGCCTGACCGCTATCGCCTACCTGCGCCACCTCGGGGTTCCCGCCGTCATCGCCGGTGAGACCGACCCCGCGCGCAGAGCGCTGGCCGCACGCTTCGGGGCCACGGCGGCGGTGGCGCCCGATGGTGCGGCTGAGGCCGTGCGCGAGGCGAGCGGGGGAGAGGGCGCCGACATCGTCGTCGAGCTGTCCGGAAGCAACGCAGCGGTAACGGCCTCCCTGGGCCTGCTCGGCATCGGCGGCACCCTGGTGCTGGCCGGTTCGGTCTTCCCCGTCGACCCGGTCCCGGTACGCCCCGACGACCTCGTGCGCCGCTTGATCACCGTCACCAGCACCCACAACTACACCGTCCGGGACCTGGTCGACGCGGTCGCGTTCCTTTCCGCGCTCGACGACCTGGAGCCCTTCGCGGCGCTGGTGGGCGCGTCCTTCCCACTTGAGCGGATCGACGACGCCGTCAAGCACGCCCTCGAAGAACGGCCGCCGAGAACCGCCCTCATCCCCGGTTGAGGGTTCACTGCCTGACCGGACCCGGCCGACGGGTCACCGGCTGAACGCCCTGACTCACCGGCCCGCGGCCGAACGACACGAAGCGGGCCCGGCCCCCCGCCGGGAGACCGGGCCCGCCCCAGGGGCTCAGGCCTAGACGGCCTGCGGGGCGCCCTCGTGGAAGGGCTTGCCGTTCACCGCGGTGGACACGCCGACCTTGTCCAGGTACGGGGTGATGCCGCCGGTGTGGAACGGCCAACCGGCGCCCGTGATCAGGCACAGGTCGATGTCGGCGGCCTCGGCCACGATACCCTCGTCCAGCATCAGCTGGATCTCCTTGGCCAGGGCGCGCAGGGCGCGGTCCAGGATCGCGCTCTCCTCGGACGGGTTGTCCCCGCCCGCGAGGAGCTCCTTCACCTCGGGGTCGATGGTGAAGTCCGGTGCGAAGATCTCCGTCTTGCCCGCCTTGACGACATCGGCCAGCTGCGGCGAGACGGCGAAACGCTCCGGGTAGGCCTCGTGCAGCGTCTCGGCGACGTGCAGACCGACCGCCGGGCCGACCAGCTGCAGCAGCATGAGCGGTGACATCGGCAGACCCAGCGGCGCGACCGCGCGGTCGGCGACCTCGGGTTCGGTGCCCTCGGCCACGGCGCCCAGGACCTCACCCATGAACAGGGTGAGCAGGCGGTTGACGACGAACGCCGGAGCGTCCTTGCACAGCACCGAGGTCTTCTTCAGCGTCTTGGCCGTGGCGAACGCGGTGGCCAGCGAAGCGTCGTCGGTCTTCTCGCCGCGGACGATCTCCAGAAGCGGGAGGACGGCGACCGGGTTGAAGAAGTGGAAGCCCACGACCCGCTCGGGGTGCTTGAGCTTCGACGCCATCTCGGTGATCGAGAGCGAAGAGGTGTTGGTGGCCAGGATCGCCTCGGGGGAGACCACGGCCTCCACCTCGGCGAAGACCTGCTGCTTGACCTCCATCTTCTCGAAGACGGCCTCGATGACGAAGTCGGCGTCGGAGAAGGCGTCCTTGGTCAGCGAACCGGTGACCAGGGCCTTGAGGTGGTTGGCCTTGTCCTGGTTGACGCGCCCCTTGTTCAGGAGCTTGTCGACCTCGCCGTGGACGTACTCGACACCCTTGTCCAGGCGGTCCTGGTCCAGGTCGGTCATGACGACCGGCACGTCCAGGCGGCGCGCGAACAGCAGGGCCAGCTGACCGGCCATCAGACCGGCGCCGACGACACCGACCTTGGTGACCTTGCGGGCCAGCGACTTGTCCGGTGCGCCGGCGGGACGCTTGGCGCGCTTCTGTACCAGGTCGAAGGCGTACAGGCCCGCCTTGAGCTCGTCGCTCATGATCAGGTCGGCCAGGGCCTGGTCCTCGGCGTCGAAGCCCTCGTCACGGGTGGCGGTCTTGGCCGCCCCCACGAGCTCGATGGCGCGGGCCGGGGCCGGGGCGGCGCCGTGCAGCTTGCCCTCGACGGTGAACCGGGCCATGTTGACCGCGTTGTCCCAGGCCTCGCCCTTGTCGACCTCGGGGCGCTCGACCTGGACGTCGCCCTTGAGGACCTTGGCGGTCCAGCGCAGGGACTCCTCGACGAAGTCGGCGGGCTCGAAGATCGCGTCGGCGATGCCCATCTCGTGGACCTGCTTGCCCTTGATCATCTTGTTCTGGGCGAGCGGGTTGTCGACGATGAGTTTCAGGGCCTTCTCGGCGCCGATGAGGTTCGGCAGCAGGTAGGTGCCGCCCCAGCCGGGCACGAGGCCGAGGAAGGCCTCGGGGAGCGCGAACGCCGGGACGCCGGCGGAGACGGTGCGGTAGGTGCAGTGCAGCGCCACCTCGACGCCGCCGCCCATGGCCGCGCCGTTGATCAGCGCGAAGGTCGGGACGTCCAGCTCACCGAGCTTGCGGAACACGTCGTGTCCCAGCTTGCCGATCGCCTCGGCCTGCTCGCGGTTCTGGATCGCCGGGACGCCGGTCAGGTCCGCGCCGACGGCGAAGATGAACGGCTTGCCGGTGACGGCCACGGCCACGATGTCGGTCCGCGCCTTGGCGGCCTCGATCTCGGCGTCCAGGCTCAGGAGCCCGGCGGGGCCGAAGGTGTTCGGCTTGGTGTGATCGTGCCCGTTGTCCAGGGTGATCAGGACGGCGGTGCCCGCACCGTAGGGGAGCTCGACGTCACGGGAGATCGCGTTGGTGACGACCTCGTCCTTGAACAGCTCAGAGATATCACTGGGACGCAACGCGGACTCCTTTGAGGGTGGTGGCGGGCGACGGGCGGGACTCTTCGATCGCGGTGCTCACTTGCCCCCCTCGTAGTTCGTGTTCTCCCACAGGATCGTCCCGCCCATGCCCAGGCCCACGCACATGGTGGTGATGCCGTAACGGACGTCGGGGCGCTCGGCGAACTGGCGAGCGAGCTGCATCATCAGGCGGCCGCCCGAGGAGGCCAGCGGGTGGCCGACGGCGATCGCGCCGCCCCACGGGTTGACGCGCGCGTCGTCGTCGGCGACTCCGAAGTGCTCCAGGAAGGCGAGCACCTGGACGGCGAAGGCTTCGTTGATCTCGATGAGACCGATGTCGTCGATCGAGATGCCCTGGCGGGCGAACAGCTTCTCGGTGGCCGGGACCGGGCCGACTCCCATGACCTCGGGCTCGACGCCGGTGAAGGAGAAGTCGACCAGGCGCATCTTGGCGTCCAGCCCCAGCTCCTCGGCGACCTCCTCGGCCATCAGCAGGGTGCCGGTGGCGCCGTCGTTGAGGCCGGCGGCGTTACCGGGCGTCACGTTGCCGTGCGCGCGGAACGGGGTCTTCAGGCTGGCGAGCGACTCCATGCTGGTGCCGGGGCGCGGCGGCTCGTCCTCCGTGGCCAGGCCGAAGCCCTTCTCCGCGGAGCGGACCAGGGTCTCGACCAGGTCGGGCTGGACCTTGCCGTCGGCGTAGGCCTTGGCGACCTTCTCCTGGCTGCGCACCGAGTAGGCGTCGGCGCGCTCCTTGGTGATGGTCGGGAACCGGTCGTGCAGGTTCTCGGCGGTGTTGCCCATGACCAGCGCGGACGGGTCGACCAGCTTCTCGGAGATGATCCGGGGGTTGGGGTCGACGCCCTCGCCCATGGGGTGGCGGCCCATGTGCTCGACGCCTCCGGCGATCACGACGTCGTAGGCACCGAAGGAGATGCCCGCGCCCGCGGTGGTCGCGGCGGTGAGCGCGCCGGCGCACATGCGGTCGATGGAGTAGCCGGGGACGCTGCGCGGCAGCCCGGCGAGGATCGCGGCGGTGCGCCCGAGGGTCAGGCCCTGGTCACCGATCTGGGTGGTGGCGGCGATGGCGACCTCGTCGACGCGCTCCGGGGGCAGGTCCGGGTTGCGGCGCATCAGTTCGCGGATGACGCGGACGATCAGGTCGTCGGCGCGCGTCTCGGCGTAGAGGCCCTTGCCTGACTTGCCGAACGGGGTGCGGACCCCATCGACAAACACGACATCGCGGGCAGTTCGCGACATGATGGCCCCTCCTTCTCCAAGCGGTGGATGGACTGTATGCGCCCATGCTACTCGCCAGTAACAAATAGTGCGAGCGACGGGACCGGTCCCGCCGAAAGAAGAGGGCGCACCCTACTTTCGATGCTTGTGGCCCTACCCGCCAAAGCGGTTGTGTGATGGGTGATTCAAGACAAAAAATGATGTAAGGAGGCGTTGTATGGCAGAGGTGGACCGGGAGCACACGAGCATGCTGAAGGAGGCTCCCAAGGCGCCGCTGGGCCGCCTCTGGGGGTACGCGCGACCGCACTGGCGCACGCTCGTCCTCGGCGGTGCGCTCACCTTCCTCGGTGGTCTGACCGGCCTGGTCCAGCCACTCATGGCCAGGTACGTCATCGATGCCCTGGACGAGGGCGCCGCCATCTCCGGTCCAATCCTGGCCCTGCTGGGCGTGGTGCTCGTCGGCGCCGTAGTCGGCGCCCTGGGCGCCTTCGTCCTCGAGCGCACCGGCCAGACCGTCGTGCTCGGGGTGCGCCGCAACCTGGTCGGCCGCCTCGTCCGGCTGCGCGTGCGCGAACTCGACCGGCTCAAGCCGGGTGACCTGGTCTCCCGGCTTACGGCCGATACCACTCTGCTGCGCACGGTCGCCACCAGCGGCATCACCAACCTCTTCACCAGCACCATCCTGCTGGTCGGCGGCATCGGCATCATGGCGGTCCTGAGCCCGACGCTACTCCTGATCACCCTGGGCATGATCCTCGCGGTCGGTGTGTTCATGGGGGTGATCCTGCCGCGGATCGGCCGCGCCACCGAGGTGGCCCAGGCCTCGCTCGGCGAGATGGGTTCCCTCCTGGAGCGGATCTTCGGCGCCTTCCGCACGGTCAAGGCCTCCTCCGCGGAACGGGCCGAGATCGAACGCCTCGACATCGCCGCCGTGGAGGCCTGGCGCAAAGGCGTCTCCGTGGCGGGGTGGAGCGCGCTGTCCAGCACTCTGGCGATGCTCACGGTCAACACCTCTTTCCTCGTGGTGCTGGGTGTGGGCGGCGGCATGGTGGCCGCGGGGACGATGAGCGTCTCCACGCTCATCGCCTTCCTGCTGCTGCTCTTCTACCTCATGGACCCCATCGGCACCCTCGTGCAGTCGGCCACCGAACTCCAGAGCGGCCTGGCCGCGGTCCGACGCATCGATGAGGTGGCAGACCTGGACCAGGAGAGCCCGGAAGGCACCCGCGCCGAAACGGCTCCCGTACGCCCGGCTGAAGTCACCCTCACCGACGTGACCTTCCGCTACCACCCGGACCTGCCCCTGGTGCACCACGGCGTGAGCTTCGAGGCCTCGGGATCGGGACTGACCGCCCTGGTCGGCCCCTCGGGTTCGGGTAAGACCACAGTCTTCTCCCTGATCGAGCGCTTCTACGACCCCACCAGCGGCAGTGTGCGCTTGGACGGCACCGAGGTTCGCGACTGGCCCCTGGAGGTGTTGCGCTCTCAGATCGGCTATGTCGAGCAGGACGCCCCGGTCCTAGACGGCACCCTGCGCGCCAATCTCACCATGGCCGCACCCCGCGCCACCGAGGCCGAACTCCAGGAGGTCATCCGCACGGCCCGGCTCACGGAGCTGGTCGACCGTCTGCCCGAGGGTGTGGAGAACGCGATCGGACACCGGGGCGTCACCATCTCCGGTGGCGAGCGCCAGCGCGTGGCCATCGCCCGTGCCCTGCTGCGCCGACCCCGCCTGCTCCTTATGGACGAGGCCACCTCCCAGCTGGACTCGGCCAACGAGGGGGCACTGAAGGCCGTCATGTTGGATGCGGCCCGCACCACCAACGTGATCGTGGTGGCGCACCGCTTGTCGACGGTCACCAGCGCCGACCGCATCGTGGTCATGGAGACCGGGACGGTCCGCGCGGTGGGCACCCACAGCGAGCTGGTCGAACGGGACGGCCTCTACCGGGACCTCGCCGCCGGACAGCTCCTGACCCCCGGGGCGGCTGAGAACCCGCAAGCCTCCGGCGGTGACCGGGACGACCCCGCCGGGCACCGGGAGGACACCGCTCACGAAACGGTGTGACCGCGTTCAGCCCGTTGGCCAGCCAGCCCGCCAGCTGGGCCCCTAGTCCGAGTGCGCGAGAAAGCCGGTCACGAAGCGGTCGACGTTGGTGCGCAGGCGCTCGACGCGCTCCTCCCGGGTGATGGTCTCCGCGGGCTGGATCAGCGCGGACTCCCGCTTGCCGCGCGCGTAGAGGGGACAGGCGAGGTCGTCGCACACGTACAGGCCGACGGTCCCACCCTGCTTGCCTGCCTTGCCCGGTTTGGGGGCGCTGAACAGGCGGACGCCCCCGGACGGGTGGACGGTCAGGCAGAACGAGCACGCCACCGACTTGAGGAAGTTGGTCCTGCGGTTGCCGGTCGGCAGCCGCATGGCGATACCGACCACCCGTTCACCGGTATCCGTCACCACGTAGGCGCGGTTGGGTGCCTTGGGGTCGCGCCAGCCGGCGAACTCCAGGTCCTCCCAGGGCAGAAGGGGGAAGTCCGTGGGAAAGTGCATGCGCTTCGCCTCCCCCTTAGGGCAGTTGACGAACGATCCCCGGATCTCCTCGGTGCTCAGTTCTCTCACGGGTGCCTCCGGACGATCGACGGTGTCACCGGGGATCCTGCCAAGCCCCGGCGCCGAGCGCGAATGGTTTTCGCGCGTGGGCGCCCGAAGCATCGGGCGCCCACGCGCCGAACACATCCCGGGCCGGGAACCCGGTACGGGGCCCCGGCCCGGGAGTGCGGAGCGCGGTTGTCAGAGCAGCGCGTTGGCCTCGCGGTGGCGGCCGGCGGCGTTGTAGGCACCGGCCAGGTCCCGGCGCATCCGCATGGTGAGCCGACGGACCTCCGGGTCACCGGAGGAGCTCAGCGCTACCCGGTAGGCCTCGCGCAGCACCTCCACGGCCTCGTCCGCGCGCCCCGCCTGCGTGTAGGAGCGACCCAGCCGGTGGTGCACCACGAGGGTGTCCAGGTGGCCCTTGCCCAGACGGCGGCGGCGACCGGCAAGCACCATCCGCAGCTGGGAGATGGCCTCCTCGTACCGCCCGGCCATGTTCTGCGCGGCGCTCAGGCCCAGGCGCAGCTCTTCACGGCGTTCGGTGGAGGCGACGTCCTCGATCGCCCGCGCGTAGTGGGCCACCGCGGCGTCCACGCGGCCGCTGCGCCGATAGCACACGGCCAGGCGCATGCGCGCCTCCACCGTGTCCTCGTCGGCCGGACCGAACTGGCTCTCGCGCTGGCTGAGCAGCGTCTCCCACTGCCCTGCGGCGTCGGCCGGACGCCCCGCATCCTCGAAGGCCCAGGCGAGGTTCTCCCGGATGATCTCCGTGCGGGGGTGGTCGTCACCGTAGACCGTGACCGCCTCGCCCAGGGCGAGCTCGAACTGCTGCACGGCAGCCTGACGCCGACCCATCTGCGCGTACTTGGTCGCCAGGTTGTTGCGGGCGGTGATGGTGTCCGGGTGCTCGGTTCCGTGCCGCTCCACCAGCGACCGCAGGGCCTGCTCCAGGGAGGCCGCGCGCATCCCGGCCTTGGGCCCGGTGCCCGCGGCGGAACCGGAGGACGGGGCCTGCTGGGGCAGGGACTCGCGTGGCGCGGTGGTGGGCACCCCGCCAGCGGGGGTCGGCACCTGCTCGGGGCGATCGGCGGTGCGTTCCTCGTGATTCTCCTCAGGAGCCGGCATGGCGGCCTTGGTCGACTCGACCTTGGCAGAACGCGTCAACCCCGTCTCGCGCAGCAGCGCACGCCAGAACGACAAGAAGACTCACCACATTTCCCTGATCACGCGCCGGGGCCTTGTGGGCCCTCGGTCCGGTACACACCCGTTAGGTCAAGTGCCCTGAGGTATCAGGGCACGTTTCTATAACTTAATCGGACAACGGGCTACGGAACAGGCGTGAACCGCCCCTGAAGGGCGGTGAGTTCAGTCACTTTTGGGTTCAATGTGGCTGAAGGGGGAAAAGCTACGCCTCTGCCGCGTCCCGAAGGGCTGTCGCCAGCGGTTCCGCGGTCAACCCGACCTGCCAGTGCCGGGCACCGCGCGTGCGCAGGAACTCACCCACCGAATCCGGGTCCACGGCTTGCGGGGGTGCCCACGCCAACCTTCTGACGGTGTCCGGCAGCAAAAGGTTCTCGGTGGGCATCACCACGTCCTCTGCGATCCCGGACACAGTGGCCCGAGCGGACTCCAGGCGGCGCGCGGCTTCCGGGGCGCGGTCGGCCCAGCGGTTCACCGGGGGAGGGCCGTCGCCGGCCGCGTTGGGACGCGGCAGCTCGGACTGGGCCATGTCACGGGCCCGGTTCACCGACTTGATCCACGTGTTGACGTAGCGCCGGGCCAGTTTGATCCCGAACTGCCGGATCTTGGCGAGCTCGGAGGTGGTGCGGGGCATCGCCGTCGCCGCCTCCACGATCGCCGCGTCCGGCAGTACACGGCCGGGGGAGATGTCCCGTTCCTGGGCGATGCGGTCCCGTTCGTACCAGAGCTCGCGCACGACGGCCAGGGAACGCTGGTTGCGGACCTTGTGGATGCCCGAGGTGCGCCGCCAGGGGTCGGGTCGCGGCTCTTTGGGAGGGGCGTTCAGCACGGAGGCGAACTCCTCCCGGGCCCACTCCAGCTTCCCGGTCTCGGCCAGCTCCGTCTCCAGCGAGTTCCGGAGCTCGATGAGGATCTCCACGTCCAGCGCCGCGTAGCGCAGCCAGTCCTCCGGCAGGGGGCGCTGCGACCAGTCCACCGCCGAGTGCTCCTTGGCCAGGCGTACGTTCAGCAGCCGCTCCACCATGAACCCGAGGCCGACCCGCTGGTATCCGAGCAGCCGCCCGGCCAGTTCGGTGTCGAACAGTCGGGACGGGCGCAGGTTGACCTCCGTCAGGCACGGAAGGTCCTGGTGCGCGGCGTGGAGCACCACCTCGGACTCACCGACGGTGGCGCTCAGCTCGGTCAGGTCTGGGCAGGCGATCGGGTCGATCAGCGCTGAACCGGCCCCTTCCCGGCGGAGCTGCACCAGGTAGGCGCGCTGTCCGTACCGGTAGCCCGAGGCGCGCTCGGCGTCCACGGCGACGGGACCGGACCCTGCGGCGAGGGCCGCGATGACACCGGCCAGAGCGTCGGCGTCGGAGGTGACCTCGGGCAAGCCCTCGCGCGGTTCCCGCAGTAGAGGCGCCCTCTCCGCGTCGTCGTCGGGTTCGCGGGCTTCTGTCTTGGAGTTCAACGCGTTCGCCACACCACTACGGTATGCGCTGTGGCCACCGAACGCAGATACGGGCCGTTTCGGGGCCGCTGGGCGGCCCCGTGCCGAGACACCCCCAATCAGCCTCCGATCAGGGGCGGGACCGTTGTCGGGCGATGTCGGTGACGTCCATCGGGGGCAGCCCGGAGGCGGAGGCCAGCAGAGCCAACCAGGCTTTCACGTGTCCGGCCAGGTCGTCCGACTCCGGGGTCCACGAGGCGCGCATCTCGACCTCCGTCGCGGCACCCTCGTGGGCCTTGGTGCCGAACCCCTCGGTGGTGGCGCGGGTGACCGTACCGCTCAGCGTGTGGTGGTTGGCCTCGTTGGCCTCCAAGGCGTCTGTGAGCCAGCTCCAGGCGACCGGACCGAGCAGGGGGTCGGACGCGATCTCCGACTCGAGCTCGGAGTTGGCCTGGCAGACCACCCGGAACGGTCCGGGCCAGTCTCGGGTGCCCTCGGGGTCGTACAGGACGATCAACCGACCCCAGGCGATCTCCTCGCCCTGGACCGAGACCTCGGCCGACACAGCGGCGGAGTGGGGAGCCAGCCGTTGGGGCGAGGGGATCTCCCGCACGGTGATCTCGGGGCGGATGAGAGGAGAGTGCAGGGCCTCTACCGCTCGCCGGAACGTCTCATGCGCGTTCTCGGCGCTACCGACATCGGGCATTGTGGAAACGTCAGCCTTCATATTGTGGTGAGCACGTCCCGGCGGGGCCGCCAGGACCTGTCCTGCCGAGGGTGTGATGGTGGGCACGGAATCGACCGTGGCACGAGTCACCGTCGGGCGGTCGCAGTTCTCCCGGCGTGTCGGTGTTTTGTGATGATCTTGGGACCGTCCGGTCCGGCCACGGCCCCGGATCGTGCCCGATCGGCCGTCGAAGAGCGGCTTTCCTTCGGCGATCCGAGTGAGAGCACCGGGACGGGCATGGCACGATTCAAGAGTGACGCTTCAAGACTCTCCATTCCTTCGCGCCTGCCGGCGCCTCCCGGTGTCCCACACACCGGTGTGGTTCATGCGCCAGGCCGGTCGCTCACTGCCCGAGTACCGACGGGTCCGCGCCGACGTGCCGATGCTTGAGGCGTGCGCGCGCCCCGACATGATCACCGAGATCACGATGCAGCCGGTCCGCCGGTACGACACCGATGCCGCGATCTTCTTCAGCGACATCGTCGTGCCGCTCAAGGCCATCGGGATCGGCCTGGACATCAAGCCGGGGGTCGGCCCCGTCGTCGACGAACCGATCCGGGACGCCGGCGGGATCAAGCGCCTGCGCGACCTCGAACCTGACGACGTCCCCTACGTGACCGAGGCGGTCGGCCAGCTCGTGGGAGAGCTCGGCGACAAGCCGCTCATCGGGTTCGCCGGTGCCCCGTTCACGTTGGCCTCCTACCTCATCGAGGGTGGGCCGTCGAAGAACCACGAGCACACCAAGGCGCTCATGTACGGCGAGCCCGAGCTGTGGGACGAGCTCATGCGCCGCCTTGCCAACATCACGCTCGGCTTCCTGCGCACCCAGATCGAGGCGGGGGCCAGCGCGGTCCAGCTCTTCGACTCGTGGGTCGGTGCGCTGAGTGCTGAGGACTACCGCGCCTCGGTGATGCCCTACACGTCGTGGATCTTCGGCCAGCTGACCGAGTACGAGGTGCCGCGCATCCACTTCGGCGTGGGTACCGGCGAGCTGCTGAGCCTGCTCAGCGAGGCCGGGGCCGACGTGGTGGGCGTGGACTGGCGCGTCCCCTTGGACAAGGCCGCCCAGCGCGTCCAGCCGGGTACCGCGCTCCAGGGCAACCTGGACCCCGCGACCCTGTTCGCGCCTTGGGAGGTCGTCGCCGACCGTACGCGCGACATCCTCTCGCGTGGCCGCGCCGCCGACGGCCACATCTTCAACCTCGGCCACGGCGTGCTTCCCAGCACCGACCCGACCATGCTCGAACGGCTCACCGCCTTCGTGCACGAGGAGAGCGCGACCTAGGCGCTTTTCCAGCGCGGTCTCCGGACACACGCCGACGCCCGGCCCCCGTAATGGGGCCGGGCGTCGGCGTGTGTCCGGATCAGTTCTCGCCGGGCTCGGCCCCCTCCGCGGCCACGGGCTCGGATGCGGTGGCCTCGGTCCGTGCCCGGCGGCGGCGCCACAGCCACACCGGACCGGCGGCGATCAGCGCGCCCAACGCGGCGAAGGGCAGCAGCCAGCCCACGGCCACGGAGAGCCCCTGGCCCAGGCCGGCCAGTGCCAGCCAACCGCGCTCCAGGCCGCCCAGGAAACCGACGGAGTCGTCCGCGGGCTCCTCCAAGTAGGTGGCCGGCGGGGCGAGGGTCAGGTTGACCGTGGAGTAGGACGTCTGGTTCTCCAACGACTCTAAACGGGCCTGGAGTGACTCGAGCGACTGCTGGCGCTCCTGGATCTCGCCCTCCACCCGGAGGAGGTCGTCCACGTCCTCGGCCTCCTCCAAGTAGCCGCGCAGGGTCTCCAAAGCGGCCTCGGAGGACTCGATCCGGCTCTCGACGTCGGCGACCTCCTCGGTGACGTCCTCGACCGAGCGTTCCAGGGTGGATCGGTCACCCAGTTCGGCGAGCGCGTCCAGCGAGCTCTCGTAGTCCTCGTTGGGGATCCGCAGGGTCAGCGTGCTCTCGGGGCTGCCTTCCTCGGGAGTGGACAGGTTCTCCCGGGCGACGTAGCCGTCGACCTCGACGGTCAGCTCCTTGGCCAGGTCGGAGGCCTCGGCTACGTCGTCGACGCGCACACTCATATCGGCGGTGTGGATCAACTGCCGGTCCATGACCTCCACATCGGAGCCCACGGCATCATCGGCTGCGGCATCACCGTCCCCCTCGGCGGCGCCCTCCTGGGCGGCCTCCTCCTCCGGAGCCGCCAGGTCGGCGGACTCACGAGGGCTGTCGGAGGCATTGCCCGCGGTTTCGGAGGACGCCGAGCAGGCGGCGAACAGCAGAGCGGCCAGTCCGGTGGAGATCGCGGCCCCGGCGGCGCGGCCCGCCCGGGGGAGTGATGAAGTGCTCATACCGTTTCGACGCAATCCGAAAATCCCCCGTTGCGTCCGTCCGATAACGACACCGCAACGGGCCGGTCGCCCCTGGAGGAGGGGCACCCCGACCGGAACCTCCCGGGCCGAAGCCCTCCATCCGGGAAGGCGGATCACTGTGACGCACGGCATCTGGGAAGCTGGTGACATGCCTGAAGCACCGCATGTCGTCGTGGTCGGCGGCGGGATCTCCGGACTCACCGCCGCGTACCGTCTCAACGGCCGGGGGGTCACCACCACGGTGGTCGAGGCCGCCGACGCCCCGGGGGGCAAGCTCCGCGCCTCACCCGTGGCGGGCGTGTCCGTCGACGCCGGTGCCGAAGCGGTGCTCGCGCGCCGCCCCGAGGCACTCGACCTCTTCAGTGAACTCGGCCTGGACGACCAAGTGGTGCACCCCGGACCGGGGTCCGCCGCGATCTACAGCCGGGGCCGGATCCGTTCCCTGCCCAAGGGGCAGCTCATGGGAGTCCCCGGCGACCTGCGCGCCCTCGCCCGGAGCGGTGTGCTCTCCCCGGCGGGAACCCTGCGCGCCGCGCTCGACCTGGTCTGGCCGCGCACGCCGGTGCGCTCGGACGTTCCCGTGGGCGCCTACGTCGGAACCCGTATGGGCCGCGAGGTGGTGGAGCGCCTCGTCGAACCCCTCCTGGGCGGTGTCTACGCCGGCCGCGCCGACGAACTCTCCCTCGACTCCACGGTGCCCCAGATAGCGCCCATGGCACGCCGTGACCGTTCCCTGATGAGCGCCGTGCACACCAGTCTCAAGGGGCGCGGTGAGGCACCCACCGAGGCGGGTCCCGTCTTCGCCTCCCTGCGTGGAGGCGTGGCATCGGTCGTGGACGCCCTCGCGGAGCGCCAGAGCGATCTGCGCACCAGGTCCCGGGTCCGCGCCCTCGAGCAGCGCTCCCAGGGCTGGAGAGTGCATCTGGACGGCGCTGAGCAGATCGACTGCGACGCCGTCCTGCTCGCCTGCCCCGCGACCGAGGCCGCCCGGCTCCTTGGCGACACGGAGCCCGCAGCCGCGCGGGAGCTGAGGCGGATCGACTACGCGAGCATGGCGCTGGTGACCTTCGCCCTGCCCGCGTCGGTCTTCCCCGAGCCCCTCACCGGGACCGGGTTCCTGGTTCCGGCCGGGCAGGGCCTGACCATCAAAGCCGCCACCTTCTCCAGCAACAAGTGGCCCTGGCTTGCCCAGGAGCTGGATAGGGTCGATCCCGGTGCGGACCTGGTGGTCCTGCGCTGCTCCATCGGAAGGTCCGGCGAGGACGGGGTCCTGCGCCGCTCCGACCGGGAACTGGCCGACGCGGCCCTGGCCGACCTCGCCAAGGTCACCGGCCTGGCCGGCGCCCCGGTGGAGACCCGCGTCACCCGGTGGGCCGACGGGCTGCCCCAGTACGGGGTCGGCCACTCCACCAGGGTGGAACGGATCAGGTCGTCCATACGGAACCACCCCGGGCTCGCGGTGTGCGGCGCCGCCTACGGGGGAGTGGGCATCCCCGCCTGCGTCGCCGACGCCGGCCGCGAGGCCGCACGCTTGGCCGACACCCTCACCGACCACAGCCACGCCAGCCGCGGCGACGAGAGCGCCGACGGAACGAACCAGCAAGGAGTCAACCCGTGACGGGCCAGCAGAACGAGGCGATCGCCCAGGACGGCACCGACCTCAACAAACTCATCCGGTACACGATGTGGTCGGTCTTCAAGGCCGACAGCCTGGAGGGCGTGGACCGCGGCGCGGCGGCGGAGGAGCTCCAGGGCCTCTTCGACAAGGCCGCCGAGCAGGGAGTGACCACCCGCGGCAGCTACGACGTCCAGGGCTTCCGCGCCGACGCCGACATGATGTTCTGGTGGATCGCCGACAGCCCTGAGCAGGTGCAGAACATCTACTCCGACTTCCGACGCACCCGTGTCGGCCGGGCCAGCACACCGGTGTGGTCGGTCGTGGGCCTGCACCGGCCCGCCGAGTTCAACCGCGGCCACGTGCCCGCGTTCCTGGCCGGCGAGGAACCGCATGAGCACCTGTGCGTGTACCCGTTCGTGCGCTCGTACGAGTGGTACCTCCTCCCCGACGACGAGCGCCGCACCATGCTCGCCGAGCACGGCCGTATGGCGGCCCCCTACCCGGACGTGCGCGCCAACACGGTTTCCTCGTTCGGCCTGAACGACTACGAGTGGCTGCTCGCCTTCGAGGCCGAGGAGCTGCACCGCATCGTGGACCTCATGCGCCACCTGCGCAGCGCCAAGGCCCGTCTGCACACCCGCGAGGAGCTGCCCTTCTACACCGGGCGGCGCAAGAGCGTGGCCGAGCTGGTCGACGCCCTGCCCTAGCTATTCGGAGGGTGCACACGCGGTGAGGCCCCCGCCGACGGCGGGGGCCTCACCGGTCTATGGAACCGCTCACCGGCGGTTACTCGGCGGTGCGGGCCGCGGTCCTGCCGGTCGCGATCACGTAGAACGGGAGCGCGATGATGGTCAGCAGCACCAGGGCGCTCATCGAGTAGATCAGCACGTCTCCGGCGGGCAGGCCCAGGCCCCACGCGGCGATGAATGCCACGCCGGTGGCGAGCATGCCCAGGACGACGTACGCCTTCTTCCCTCGGGGCTTGGGGTACTCCATCCGGCTCACCATCAGCCAGGCGATCAGCAGTACGGCGGCCACACCGGCCAGGACCGGCGGGTCGAGCAGCACGATCGTCACCACCGCCATCGCCCCGAACGGGCAGGGCAGACCGGTGAAGTAGTTCGAACCGGGCGCCTGGGTGGAGAACCGGGCCAGGCGGACGATCACCGCGAGCAGCACGGCACCGCCCGCGGCCACGGGCAGCACACCGGCACCACCGGCGATGGTGCCCCAGACGACGAAGAAGAACGCCGGGGCGAAACCGAAGCTGACCACGTCGGCGAGGTTGTCCAGTTCCGCGCCCATGCCGCTACCGCCGAGCTTGCGGGCGACCCGGCCGTCGAGCACGTCGAGGGCGGCCGCGAACATCATCAAGCCCACGGCCGTGGCCATCGCCGTCTTGGGCAGCGCGCCGTCGGCGCCGCCGGCCAGGTGCGCGGCCTGGGCCGTGGCCAGCGCCCACACCGCGAGGAAGCCGCACAGGGCGTTGCCCAGGGTCAGGTAGTCGGCCACGCCCAGACGCAGCCTTGGCGCCTCCTCAGGGGCGGAGGAGCCGTCCTGCTCGGGGGATAGGGCGGCCTCAGCCGGCGTCAAGACGGGTTTCTCCGGCGCGGACTTTCTGGCCGACCTCCACCGCCGGGGTGACCCCGGCCGGAAGGTAGACGTCGACCCGTGACCCGAACCGGATGAGCCCGATCCTCTCACCTTGCTCGACCTTCTGCGCCGCAGCGAGATACGGGACGATACGCCGGACCAGCGCGCCGGCGATTTGAACGACCGTGATCTCACCGATCTCGGTTTCAAGGGTCCAGATGACGCGTTCATTACGCTCGCTGTCCTTGTCGAATGCGGGCCGGAATCCCCCGGGACGGTGCTCGACGCCGGTCACGATACCGGCGAGGGGGGCACGGTTGACGTGCACGTTGAGAGGGTTCATGAACACCGCGACCCGGATGCGCCCGTCGGGCTGGGGGTCGAGGCTCTGTACGACGCCGTCGGCCGCGGACAGCACCCGCCCTGTCGCGGGGCCCCGCTCGGGGTCCCGGAAGAACCAGGTCATCCCTCCCGCGAGGGCGATCACGGGCACGGCGGCGAGAGCCCGAATCCGGGAGCCCCGGGCGGCGAGGGCCGCGACTCCCGCTGCGCCGAGCGCCGGTACCAGCCACGGGGCCGAGCCCTGGGCCATGCCGAACCGCGGTCTGGCGGTGGGACGCGGAGAGACGGAAGAGGTAGGTGAGTCGTCGGTCATCGAGCGCTTTCGTCGCGGGTCGGTCTGTTCGCCCGCACATCGGTTACCGCTGTGAGGGGTGAACCCGGTCGTGACCGGGTTCGCGGGTGCGCGGTCACCGGGTGGGGCACCCTCGCCGCGCGCGCCCTCCGGTCGACAAGGGGGTCGAACGTTGGTGCGCTGGTGCGATTATCCCTGATCCCGCGGGGGCGGGAAGCAGTCGGTATCCGAGCGCCCGCCGTTCCAGGGGAACGACGGGTACCCGGACCAGGATGGTATGCCACCTATTGCTTGGGCTCCAGGGCCAGCGCGACGGAGTTGATGCAGTACCGGGCGTCGGTGGGGTTGTTGTACCCCTCTCCGTAGAAGACGTGACCCAAGTGGGACTCGCAGGTGGCGCATCGCACTTCGGTGCGCACCATGCCGAGGGATGCGTCCTCGTGCAGGGTGACGGCGTCGGAGTCCGCCGGGTCGAAGAAGCTCGGCCACCCGCAGTGGGAGTCGAACTTCTCGTCGGAACGGAACAGTTCGGTCTCGCAACCCCGGCAACGGTAGACGCCCGTGGTTTTGGTGTCGACGTAAGCCCCTGACCAGGGGCGCTCGGTGCCCGACCCGCGGAGCACGGCGTACTCCTGGGCGTTGAGGCGCTCGCGCCACTCCTGTTCGGTCTGGGGGAGGTCCTTCGGTGCCCCGGAGTTGGAATCCGGGGCCTCATCCGCTGCGTCAGCCATGGTGACGACGCTACCCGGAATCGTGTCCGAGTGCTGACAGGGGGCGCTTCCGTCAGGAAAAGGGCATTTCTGTCTCAGTTAGGTAAATCATCCTTAGGGGTCACATACACCTAACTTCACGCTTGATGACGTTCGGTCGTCGAACGTGCGGGTACGGGCTCAACAGGGGTCAGTGGTCGAGGTGCACTGAGGCAGGTGGCATGGCTGTAACAGCTCAACAGGCACTCGGAGTAGGCAGGCGACCGCTGCGCGTGGGTAGGATCCGCTACGGACTGTGGTGTCTTGAGCAAGCCACCGCAGGGGCCAGGTCCCAGGTCCGCGCCGTCGGTGACGGTGCGGGCACTGTGGGTCGGGAGCTGCGCTGGGCCGCTGAGCTCAGCGTCCGCTCCACCGTGGCGGGGATCGACCACACGAGACCCGAGCCCTGGAGTGATCGCAGACTGCTGGTGCTCGTCGCGGTGATCGCCGTCGGCGCGCTGGCGGTGGCGACCGTCCTGGGGGTCGGGATGGCGCACTGGATGATGACGTCGTCCGGCGCCATGATCTTCGCGGCGGCGGGGGCCTTGTCGGTGGGACTCGCGTTCCTGCCGCTGGCATACCTGGTCTTCGCCTCCAAGCGGAGGGGTCGCCTGCACGCGAGAGAACAGGGTGTGGAGAGCCGGGAGTAAGCGGACGGTTCCTGCACGACGAAGGGGTGCCCCGCCGGGGCACCCCTTTCGATGTGCAGGGCCCTTGGTCAGGCGTCTGGTCAGGCGTCGAAGTCGTACTGCAGTACGTACGCCGAACCGTCCATGGTGATCTCGTTGAACTCGACGGGGCTGTGGTCGAGGGTCAGGGCGGTGCGGGCCACCTCCAGCACAGGGGTTCCCGGAAACAGCTCCAGCTCCGCGGTCTCCTCGGGGGTGGGCATACGGACGCGGATCTCCTCGGTGAAGTGCGTGGGGGCGTGCCCGAGCTCGGCCAGCCGCGCGTAGATACCTCCCGGGCCGCTGTCGTGCGCCCTGACCCGCTGGGCGGCGGAGGAGTCCGTGCGGCCCTCCCACAGGTGCGGGGACAGGTAGGAGGTCGCGGTCTGTACGGGGCGCCCGTCGACGAGGTAGCGGCGGGAACGGCGCACCACCGAGGAACCCTCGTCCAGGCCCAGGGCCCGGAGCACATGGCCCCCGGGGGCGACCTCGTCGATGACGAGGCCCTCCACTTCGTACCCGCGAGTGTCACTGTCCGTCTGCCAGATGGCTCGGCCGTTGCCCCACAGGTCCTTGGACAGGCGTCGGGCTCCGTGTCTTCGTAAGGGTCGGAACAGTCGCACGTAGATGCCCGAACCGCGCACGGCCACGGCCAGGCCCTCGTTGATGAGTACGGACAGCGCCTGTCGGGCCGTCGCCCGGGCGACGCCATGACGCTCCATGAGGATGTTCTCCCCGGGAAGCCGGTCGCCGTCGGCGTACCGTCCGGAGCGGATCTGTCCTCGTAGTTCCTCGGCAATCTCCCGGTAGACCGGAGGGGATCCGTTTTCGGACGTCGGCACTACGTTCATCCTCTCGCCCAGGGGAGCAAACCGGTAAGCCCCGTCGATGCGGTGTGTCCAGTCGCAGAGTTTCCAGTGGGTGGCACACAACGGGTATGTCCGGTTGCGGGATGGTTCATGCGTCATTGTGGGGTGGCCGAAACCGACCGGTTATGGGGCACCCTCCCGCGGGGTGTCGCCTTCCCTGAGGTAACGCGTGAACAGGTTGCCTTCGGCTTCCAGGAGGTGCGCCATCCGCACGGGCGTGCTCTTGGCTGAGCCGTGCTCAGGCGCGCCGGGGGTCCCTGGGCCGCCGGTGACGATGCGGGGCGATCCCGAGCCCAGCAGGTGCGGACTCACTGTCAAGCACAGCTCGTCCAACAGGCCCGCCGCCACGAACTCGGCCAGCAGGTGCGGCCCTCCCTCGGTCAGCACCCGGTACAGGCCCCTCTCGGACAGGGCGTTGAGGATGTGCTCCGGGCCCACTGATACACCGTCCACCACCACCAGGTCCGCGTGCGCGGCCACGAACTCCCGACGCGCGGCCGGAGCGGACCCGACGGTGAACACGATCGTGCGCGCGTCCTCCGGCGCGGTGGTGAGCAGCTCCTCGTCCACCTCCAGCGAACGCGACACCACCGCGATCCGCGGGGTCGCCGGGCGTCCGGCGCGCAGGTCCGCCCACACCTCACGCGGACGGACCGGACGGTACCCCTCCTGCCGGGCGGTCGACGCGCCGACCACGACGACGTCGCACAGACCGCGCAGCACGCCCATCACCCTGCGGTCGGACGCTGACGACAGGTCACGGCTGCGGCCGGACGGGCCGACCGCACCGCCGTCCGCACTGGCCACCATGTTCGCCCGGACCCAAGGCCGGTCCAGGACCGGCGGGTAGGCGTAGGCCTCGGCCAGGTCCACGTCCGTGCGGCCGGGGGCGGGAAGGAGTTCGCGGAACCGGGGCGGCTCCGAGGCGGTACCAGTACGGTGAGCGGTGCCCGTGTGGTGAGTGTTCGACATGGTCACCCAGGTTAGGTCCACCGAGGGCCGGGGACCCCGTGGGAACCCCGGCCCCGCTGAATTCTGTCCCGGTGGCGTCAGCCGTGGCGGTGCGAGACACGCCGCAGCAGCACCAGGGCGCGGTCGATCACCCGCACCGGGCCGCCGGCGGACACGAACGGCCGCCCGTCCACGTCGGGCTCGGCGGTGTCCAGGACGGTCTCCCATGCCATGCCGTACTCGGTGCCGGGCAGCTTGAACTCCACCGACTCGGGTCCGCTGTTGAGCAGCAGCACGAACGAACTGTCGCGGATCCGTCGGCCCCGGTGGTCCGGTTCTGTGATGGCGTCACCGTTGAGGAACACCCCAAGGGCGCGGTCGCCGGTGTTCCAGTCGTCTCCCTCCATCGTCGACCCGTCCCGCCGCAGCCACGTGATGTCGGGCAGCCCGTCCGAACCGGCCTTCCCGCCTTCCACGGGCCCGCCCTCCACGGGACTACCCCGGAAGAAGCGGCGGCGCCGGAAGACCGGGTGTTCGCGCCGCAGGTGGGCCAGTTCGCGGACGTAGTCCAAGAGGTCGTTCTCCGGGTATTCGCTGGCGAGCCCGGCGCCCTCCCAGTCGATCCAGGCGATTTCGTTGTCCTGGCAGTAGGCGTTGTTGTTGCCGCCCTGGGTGCGACCGACCTCGTCGCCGTGCGACAGCATCACCACGCCTTGCGACAGGTACAGGGTGGTGAGGTAGTTGCGGACCTGTCTGCGGCGCAGGACGAGGATCGCGGGGTCCTCAGTGGGGCCCTCCACCCCGTGGTTCCAGGAGCGGTTGTCGTCGGTGCCGTCCCGGTTGTTCTCGCCGTTGGCCTCGTTGTGCTTGTGGTTGTAGGAGACCAGGTCGGCCATGGTGAAGCCGTCGTGGCAGGTGATGAAGTTGATCGACGCCACGGGGCGGCGCCCGTCGTCCTGGTAGAGGTCGCTGGATCCCGCCAGGCGCGAGGCCAGCTCCCCCTTGACCGGCTCACCGCGCCAGAAGTCGCGCACGGTGTCCCGGTACTTGCCGTTCCACTCGGTCCACAGGGGCGGGAAGTTGCCCACCTGGTAGCCGCCCGGTCCCACGTCCCACGGCTCGGCGATCAGCTTGACCTGGGAGATCACCGGATCCTGCTGCACGATGTCGAAGAACGTGCTCAGCCGGTCCACGTCGTGGAACTCCCGGGCCAGCGCCGACGCGAGGTCGAAGCGGAACCCGTCCACGTGCATCTCCAGGACCCAGTACCGAAGCGAGTCCATGATGAGCTGCAACGAGTGCGGATGGCGCACGTTCAGGCTGTTCCCGCAGCCCGTGTAGTCGAGGTAGTAGCGATGGTCCTCGTCGCTGGTCCGGTAGTAGCCGAGATTGTCGATACCCCGCCAGGAGAGGGTGGGCCCCATGTGGTCGCCCTCGGCGGTGTGGTTGTAGACCACGTCGAGGAGCACCTCGATGCCCGCCTCGTGCAGCGACTTCACCATCGCCTTGAACTCCTGCACCTGCTGGCCGCGGGAGCCGCGCGCGGCGTACCCGCTGTGCGGAGCCAGGAAGGCCAAGGTGTTGTAACCCCAGTAGTTGGTCAGACCCCGCGCCACCATCGCGTGCTCGGGCACGAAGTGGTGGACGGGCATCAGTTCCACCGCCGTCACCCCGAGCGAGGTGAGGTACTCGATCACCTCGGGGTGAGCCAACCCCGAGTAGGTGCCCCTCTGGTGTTCGGGGATGGCCGGGTGCCGCATCGTCAGACCGCGCACGTGCGTCTCGTAGATCACCGTCTGGTGGTACGGCGTGCGCGGCCGCGACTCGTTGCCCCAGTCGAAGAACGGGCTGACCACGACGCACTTGGGCACATACTTGGCGCTGTCGGCGGTGTTCTTCCGGTCCGGATCGGCGAAGTGGTAGCTGAACAGCGATTCGTGCCACGTGAGGTTGCCGTTCAGCGCCTTCGCGTAGGGGTCGGTGAGCAGCTTGTTCGGGTTGCAGCGCAACCCGTGCTCGGGCTGGTAGGGACCGTGGACGCGGTAGCCGTACTGCTGGCCTGGACCGACCCCGGGCAGGTAGCCGTGCCATACGAAACCGTCGTATTCGGTCAGGGGTATGCGGGTCTCCTCGCCGTTGTCGTCGAACAGGCACAGTTCCACCTGTTCGGCCGCCTCCGAGAAGAGGGAGAAGTTGGTGCCGGACCCGTCGTAGGTCGCACCGAGCGGATAGGAACTACCTGGCCAGACTTCCACCATAGGCGTCGTCAGTCTCTTGGTATCGGGCCCCGTGCGGGCGTTGGAGTTTTGGTGACGACTTCTTCCTTCCGCTAAGGCCGCGGAAGTATGCCGAACTGGGCCGATAAGCATGCATCGGCCCAGTCCACCGGGGGTCTTTATGGGTTTATTGCACGGAAGGAGAGGATTTACCGATGAGGTCGGGCCCGGTCGAGGATCAGGCCGGTGTCCACGCGCTTGGGAAGGGTCCCGAAAACACTGCCCCAGTCGCCGCCCAACCGTGACGCCGTGAAGGCCTCCGCCACCGGGGTCGGCGCGTAGCGCAGCAGCACCGACGCCTGCAGGAGCAGCGCCATCAGCTCGACCACGGACCGCGCCCGGTACTGGATCTCGTCCAGGTCACCCAAGGCCGTCCCCAGCCGCTTCAGGGCCTCGTCGAAGTGGTCGTCGGAGCCCGCGGCGGTGTCCAGTTCGGCCAGGAAGGCCTCCACCGACTCCGGGGAACGCGACATCGCCCGCAGCACGTCCAGCGCCGCCACGTTGCCCGAACCCTCCCAGATGGAGTTGAGCGGGGAGTCGCGGAACAGCCGGGGCATCCCGGACTCCTCGACGTACCCGTTTCCGCCCAGGCACTCCAAGGCCTCGGCGGCGTGCACCGGCTGGCGCTTGGTCACCCAGAACTTGCCCACGGCCACGCCCAAGCGGCGGAAGGCGGCCTCGCCCTCGTCACCGCGCACTGAACGGTCCACGGCCCCCGCCAGACGCGTCATGAGCGCTGTGGCGGCCTCCGACTCCAGAGCGAGATCGGCGAGGACGTTGCGCATGAGCGGCTGGTCCACCAAGGGCTTGCCGAAGGCGCTGCGGGACTCCGCGTGGTTGAACGCGTGCACCACGGCCGCGCGCATGCCGGACGAGGAGCCGATCACGCAGTCCAGGCGGGTGCTGTTGACCATCTCGATGATGGTGGGAACGCCCTTGCCGGGTTCGCCGACCGGGTACGCGACGGCGCCGTCGTACTCCAGCTCGGCGGAGGCGTTGGACTTGTTGCCGAGCTTGTCCTTCAGCCGCTGGATGAAGAGGTTGTTCCGGCTCCCGTCCGGCAGCACACGCGGAACCAGGAAGCACGTCAACCCCTCGGGGGCCTGTGCGAGGGTGAGGAAGATGTCGCTCATCGGTGCCGAGGTGAACCACTTGTGCCCGGTGAGCAGGTAGTGGCCCTCCTGCGCGGGAACCGCGCGCGTGGTGTTGGCCCGCACGTCCGAGCCGCCCTGCTTTTCCGTCATCGACATCCCGGCGATGAGGCCCTGCTTGGTCAACGGGGCCCGCAACCCGAAGTCGTAGGTGCGCGCGGTCAGCAGCGGCTCGTACTGCGCCGCCAACTGGGGGGACTTGCGCAGCGCGGGGACCGCCGCGTAGGTCATCGAGATGGGGCACCCGTGGCCGCTCTCCGCCTGGGACCACAGGAAGAACTTGGCCGCGCGGGCCACGTGCGCGCCCTCGCGGTCGTCGGCCCAAGGGGCCGCGTGCATGCCGTGTTCCACGGCCTGGTCCATGAGCACGTGGTAGGCGGGCTGGAAGTCGACCTCGTCCACGCGGTGGCCGTAGCGGTCGTGGGTGCGCAGGACCGGGGGGTAGGTGTTCGCCGACTCACCCCAGGCCCGAACCCGCTCGGACCCTGCCGCGTTGCCGATCTCGCGCACGTCGGCTTCAGCCCAGCCCGCGCCCTCGCGGCGCAGGCCCTCCAACAGTGCGGGATCGTCGGCGGCACTGTAGTCACCGAGCGGAGTGGCCTGATTGAACACCTCATGTGTGGCGGGCATACCGACTCCTGGGTCGAGGGACGGGTGGGTGCGGGAATCCTATCCCCGCACCGCAATCCCAATAGAACCAGGTTCGGTTTCAGGGCCAGAGAAGCTCCCGCCGCCAGCCGGAGCCCTCCCGCCGGTACCGAAGGCGCGTGTGCCGCCGGTCGGGGTCAGCCTGCCAGAACTCGATCTCCGTCGGCGCCACCCGGTACAGACCCCAGTCCTTCGGCACCAGTCCGGGGTCGGCCTCCAGCCGCGCGCGGCTCTCCTCGGCGACCACGTGGATGTCCGCCAAGCTCTCCAGAGGCTCGCTCTGCCTCCCGTGCAGCCCCGCCACCCGGCCCTCCAAAGGCCGCTCAGTGAAGTCAGCCGCGCGCTCCTCAGCACTCGCCAGCTCCACCGAGCCCTGAACCCGCACCTGGCGTCCCTGCTTGCCCCAGAAGAACAGCAGGGCAGCCCTGGGGTTCTCAGCCAACTCGCGGCCCTTCGCCGAACTGGTCGTTGTGGCGAACCACCAGCCGTCCTCCGTCAGATCCTTCATGATGAGAATCCGTGCTGAAGGCGCCCCGTCGGCGTCCGCCGTCGCCACCGTCATCGCGTGCGGCTCAGGCACACCGGCCGCGATGGCCTCGCCCAGCCACGCCTCGAACAGCTCCACCGGGTCGTCGGGCGCCTTCCCAGGGTCGAACGTGGCCAGCGGCCCCGCGAACACCGGCAGCCCCCGCAACATCCCGCGAATCCCGTCCCCAGCCATCGCTGTCTCCACTCATTGTCGTTTCCCTGGCCATGCCGAGAGTCACGCCGACGCTACTAGCCTTCACTTCCGTGCCCCCAATCGCCCCATTTAGAGTTCCATGAGCTATCCGAAAATCCAAACACCAGTACTCAAGAGTGAAACAGCAAGGGGCAGGAAGTAATGGTCTCAACGCTCGCGACGGTGTCTTTGGCAGGGTCTACGGAGGTGCCTATGGCAGTGTCTGTCTCGGTGCCTGTCTCGGTGGTGTGGGTGCACTAGTGGTTGGGGGTTGCTCCCGTTCTTGGGGTTCCCTCCTTTCCCGCCGCGTGATTGTGGCCGTCTCCGCTACGCGCCTCAAGGTCGTCGCCATCGAGCGCTTCGCGCGTCAACGGCGCTCCACCTTGACCCGCTCCGCTGCGACGGCGGGTTGGCGGCTATCGGGAAAGGGGGACGCGTGGTCGAGGTCCGAGCCATTTTGGGCTCCGCCCGAAAAACTGATTCTGTCGGCCTGGCGGCCGATGCCTACCCCTACGCCGGAGCGTCGACGGGTCGGGTGTCGAGGCCGGTCACTGTGCGCGGCGAAAATCCCGATGATCTTGCTACCAGAAGCAATTTCGGCGCCGATATTGACTCTGGTAGCAAGATCATTCCAACGCGGGTGCACATTTGTCTGCTTTGTCCAAAAATGCGGCCAGGGGAGGTCGAAGACCTTCCCTGGAAGGCTTCCCGTGGGGAGTATAAAAGGCGGTCCAGGGTAGCCGGGTAAGTGTTTTATCACCCCGGGATAGGTCCTTTATGTGCCTTTCTTGATATCCTGGTGGTATGACTTCTTCTTTCGGGAAGTGCGGGAATGCGGCGGGAGACACCCCCGCCGTGGCCGCCACGCGCACCGCCCGGGAGAAGATCACCGTGGAGATGGCGGAAGTGCCCCCGGCGGGTGCGGCCGGTGAGGTCCTGGATGTGATTTCTCAGGTGTTCGAGGACTTCGACCGGGCCCAGCTTTCGATGCTGCTGCGGCTGGCGCAGCTGGAGGCGGCCGGGACCCTGTTGGAGGCGGGTGGGCAGCGGTCGGTGCAGAACTGGCTGATCCACTCGGTGGGTATGGCCCCCGTTGAGGCCAACGGGCGCGCCCAGCTGGCCCGCAGGCTCTTTGCTCAGGAGTTGCCCGCGACCCGCGAAGGTTTGGACTCTGGGTTGTTGTCGATCGGTGAGGCGGTGGCGGTGTGCAAGGCCGCTGATAAGGCGGTCAAGGCACGCAACACTAAGGACTGCCCGGATGCTGGCCTCTTCCGGCGGATGGTGGAGGCCGGGATTTTGGCTTCCAAGGCCAGGGAGCCGGCGATGTCGACCTCCGACATCGCCCGGCTGGGCCGGGAGCTGCTGGCCCAGTACAACCCGGCGGTGGTGGAGGAGCAGTACCAGGCCGCCTTCGACGCCCGTGGTGCGCGTTTGGTGCGCACCTTTGATGCCACGTTCATGTTCGAGCTCTGGGGTCCGGGTGAGCACGCCGAGGAGCTCCAGTGCGTGCTCAAGGCCCACGAGTCGGACTATGCCCCCGAGAGACTGCACGTGTCGTCCTCCGAGCGGATGTATGACGCGTTCATGAACCTGGTCCGGTCCGCCTCCCACCCCACCGAGAGTGCCGGGGGTGCCGAGGGGCAGGCCGAAGACGGCAAGGGCAAGGGGAAGGGTCGGAAGCGTGCTGCGGTGGCGATGATCAACATCATGGTGCCCCTGCCTACCTTCCTGGGCCTCCAGAACCAGGCCGGGGGTGAGGGTGCGGGGCCTGCGGTGACGCAGGACGGGCAGGTGGTCTCCATGGCCGCGATCCGTGCCCTGGCCCCCAACAGTGTGCTGCGCCGGATGGTCACCTCCCCCAAGGGTGACCGGGTGCTGGACGTGGGCCGCACCCAGCGCGATGCCACGGGTGCCCTTCGGGACGCGGGGATGTTCGGTCACACCACCTGCGCCTGGTACCAGGGGTGCAACTTCCCGGCCAGTGGGTCGGAGGCCGACCACAAGATCAGCTTCTCGGCCGGTGGGTCCACGAGTGCGGACAATATTCAGCCGCTGTGCTCGGACCACAACCGGTTGAAGTATCGCCGGGAGACCAACCCGGAGGCCTCGACGTGGCAGGGTCGTCCCTCCCACCGCAACCGGGGAAACAAGGACCAGGGTGGGGGTAAGGACTCGCCCGCAGACCCCGACCCAGCCCCCGCTCCCACCCCCACATCCGAGGAGCGGTGACCGCCCGTCAAGGCCCTACCGCCCCACGCCCCCACGCCCCGATGCCCTGGGGCTCTGGCACCCTTCCGGGGGTCGCCGCACACCGTGACCGGCCGCGACACCCGACCCGCCAACGCTCCGGCGCAGGGGCCCACCGGCCGCAGGCCGTGCTGTTCGGGGTTCGAGGTTCGGGGTCCGCAGCAGAGAATGACCGGCCGCGACACCGCCAGGCGTCAACGCTCCGGCGTAGGGGTAGGCATCGGCCGCCAGGCCGAGGGG